>JBDUBG010000099.1:0-2551 GCA_040004215.1 Pseudolysinimonas sp.
TCCGGGTCGCGGATGCCGTGGCGAGCGGTGCGCTGCGTCTCGACGTCGAGACTCCTGTCGCCGAGTTGCGCGAGCGGCTGCTGGCGCTGCCGGGCGTCGGACCGTGGACTGCCAGCTATCTCGCGTTGCGCGTCCTCGGCAATCCCGACACCTTTCTCGAGAGCGACCTGGTGATCCGCCAGAGCGCCGAGGCGCTCGGTCTGCCCGGCGCTCCGAAAGCCCTCGCTCTGCGCGCGACGGCCTGGGCGCCGTGGCGCAGCTATGCCGCATTGCACCTGTGGCGCGCGCGACCGGCGCGCGCGGCGCGCTGAGCCGCAGCTGGGCGCCCCGCCCGCGGGAACAGACCCGAACGTTCCCGCGAGCGAGGCCGGTTGTGGTCCCCTGAGACACCAGGAGTCCGACACCACGGGCGCGGAGGGGGATCATCCGCTCCCGGACTTCCACCATAAGAACGTCACGATGACCGGCGCGAGCCCCTCGCGGTCGCGCAGACCGCGGAGTACGCGGGACAGCGACGAACGGTCACGCGAGTTTTGCTGCACCGTCCGTGAGCTTCTGCTGTGAGGTTGACGATGAATGCCGTGGCGAGGTGCATCGTTGCATGATGAAACTTGTCGCATGACCCACTACCTGGCCGAGCTCCGAGATGGCCGGCACATCGGGATCACCGGGCTGGGCGATCCGGCGGGCGGTCGCCTGGTTTTGTTCTGCCACCCCGCCCCGGGCGCGGGTGGATTCGACCCCGACCCACCCGCGACTGCCACCGCGGGCATCCGGATGATCGCACTCGATCGGCCGGGCTACGGAGGCTCGGAAACCGGGCCAGAATCGCCGGCACCTCTTGACGCGTGGCTCAAGGACCTCGACGAATACCTGCACACGGTCGAGGACGTGGCCAGCGTCATTGCCAACACTGATTTCGGGCCGATCGGTGTCGTGGGCTGGGGGCTCGGGGCGATGTACGCAACGGGTCTCGCGGTTCGGCATCCCGAGTTAGTCGATCGTCTCGTCTTGATCGAACCCACTGCTCCGACTGAAGCGCGACTCACAGCCGCAGAGTTCGAAGGCGCAATTGACGCCCGTCTCGAAGCCCTTAATGCGCTCGACGGGTTTCTCGGGGCCTCCGATCGGCTGGGGTTCATGCTCGACTCTGCCCGCCACGGCGAGGGCGGCATGCCGCTCGACCGGCGGGTCTTCACCGACCCCCACTGGGAGAAGTCGCTGTCGTCGATCCGAGTAAGCACCCTGATCCTCTCGAGCGACGACTCCGAGGGAGCGTGGTACCAGCACCGCATCCAGGGCGCCCGAACGTTCGGCACCTGGTCGAATCCGACGACAACGATCGTCGAGGCGTGGCCAGAAGTGCTCAGCTTCCTGACGCAGAGCGCTGACTAGGCAGTCTTCTTCTTGGCTGCGGGCTTCTTCGCGGCCGGCGATTTTGGCGCGGCGTCACCACGCTTGTTCTCGCCGCGCTGTTTCTCGACGCTGCGACGCAACGCCTCCATCAGGTCGAGCACCTCGCCGCCGCCAGTGCCCTCTGCCCCTGCGCCACCAGCGCGCCCGAACGTCGCCTCGGTGTCGAGCGCGTCGCCCTGCTCGAGTTTCGCCTCGACGAGGGTGCGCAGTTGCGCCTGGTAGTCGTCGGTGAACTTCTCGGGCGTGAAGTCACTCGCGAAGCTTTCGACGAGTGCCTTGCTCATCTTGAGTTCAGCATCCGTGATCTTCGGCACCTCGTCGAGTTCGGGGAACCGCGCCTCGCGCACCTCGTCGTCCCAGAGCAGGGTCTGCAACATGAGCACATCGTCGTGGACGCGCAGTGCAGCGAGTCGGGTCTTCTGCCGCAGCGCGAACTGCACGATGGCAGTCCGGTCTGTGGCCTGCAAGGTCTGACGCAGCAGCACGTATGCCTTCGTCGACTTCGAGTCTGGCGCGAGAAAATAGCTCTTCTCGAACATGATCGAGTCGATCTGATCGCTCGGCACGAACTCGACCACGTCGATGTCTTTGCTGCGCTCGGCCGGTAGCGACGCCAGGTCTTCTGGGGTCAGGATCACCGTCCCGTCCCCGTCAACGTATGCCTTGGCAATGTGCTCGAACTCGACGATCTCGCCGTCGATCTCACAGCGGCGCGAATACCGGATGCGCCCGCCGTCCTTGTCGTGCACCTGGTGCAGCGGCACGTCGTGGTCTTCGGTCGCGGCATACAGCTTCACCGGCACGTTGACGAGCCCGAAGCTCAGGGAACCCTTCCAGATGGAGCGCATCCTGCCATTTTCCTCCGTACATGTGGACGATGTACACCCCCGTCATTAGCGTGGCCGTATGGCGACGTCGAAGGAAGGATCAGACACCTTTGTGGATGTCGGCGGTCACCGCCTGCGCCTGACCAACCTCGACAAGGTGCTCTATCCGGAGACCGGCACCACCAAGGCCGAGGTCATCGACTATTACTCCCGGGTCGCCGACGCACTCATTGCGCACGCACGCGATCGCCCCGCCACCCGCAAACGCTGGGTCTCGGGTGTCGGCACCGCCGAGAAGCCGGGCCAGG
>JBDUBG010000273.1:0-2534 GCA_040004215.1 Pseudolysinimonas sp.
CGCTTCACCGGCGCTCCGGCGAACCCGCTTCGGCAGGCGACGGTGTTCTTCTCGCTGCAGCTACCGGGTGCGCTGTACCGGATCCGGTGGCTGACCCTCGCGGTCGCGGCGGCCACCGCGCTGATCGCGATCGTTGAGGCAGTCTGGATCGCCCACGATCCGCAGGCACTCGCCTCCCTCGGCCCGCGCGACAAGCTCAAAGACTTCGTCGACAACCAGTTCGTCAACTACTACTCCGATAACTCCCCGGCCGGTTTCACAGCGCAGGTCTGGACTCACAACGCCTTCATCTCGGCGATCGGGGTCATCGGCGGAATCAGCGGCATCGTGCCCATTTACCTGATGTTCTCGAACGCTGTCAACATCGGGGTCGATGCCGCGGTGATGGCCGAGTTCGGAAAGCTCCCCACCTTCTTCCTCTACATCGCCCCGCACGGCCAGCTCGAGCTCTACTCGGTGTTCACCGCGCTGGCGGCCGGCCTCCTCATCTTCTGGGCATGGGTCGCTCCCGGCGCGCGCACCCGTCGGCAGGCGATCGCCGAAGACGGGCGCGCCTTTTTCACCATCGCGCTGGGGCTCGTGCTCTCGCTGCTCTGCTCCGGCATCATCGAGGGAACCGTCACTCGCCAGCCATGGCCGTGGCCGATCAAGATCGGCATCGGCACGCTCGCGCTGGTGGCGTTCCTGATCTACCAGTGGGTGGGTGGCCGACGGGCGCACCGGCTCGGTCAGACCGGCGACCTGAGCGAGGCCGAGGTCGGCGCTCGGCAGATCATCTCGGCGTGACGTGCGCCCTGTGCGGTGCCCTTGGGCATCCGGTGGGCGGGCGCGGAAGCGGCCAGAGCACGGGCGACGGCAAATGACCGTGAACACACCGGATGCAATCGAGCTGCCGCCCACGGCATCCATCGAAGTCCGCTGGCCAGGCCTACCCACCGACTGAACACCCGCCTATTCGTGCGAAACCGACGCTCGCCTCTCGGAGAACGCCGGTTTCGCACGAATCGTGAAGGGTACGGCTACTTCGTGCGACCGAACAGCGCCTTCCAGCTGAAGCCCGCGATGAGTGCGCCGACGACCGGCGCCAGGATGAACACCCAGACCTCACTGAGCGGAACACCGCCCCCCAAGACAGCGGTGGCGATCGAGCGTGCCGGGTTGAGCGAGGCGTTGTCGACCGGGATCGCGATCAGGTGGAACAGGGTCAGCGTCAGGCCGATCGCGAATGGCGCGAAGCCTGCCGTGACGTGGGCGTTCGGCGCGGTCACACCGAGGATCACCCAGAGGAACAGGCAGGTGATGACGATTTCGAGGACGATCACGGCTCCGATGCCGAAGAACTGATTGCCGTAGCCGTTCGAGACCGCAGCGAAATCTGCAGTGAACTTGCCGCCGCTGGTGGCCGAGATCAGCCAGAGCACGAGGGTGGCAAAAATGCCTCCGACCAGTTGCGCCCCGATGTAGGGCAGCACGTCTTTCCAGAGCATCCGACCGGCAGAGGCAGCCCCCAGAGTGACGGCCGGGTTGAAGTGGCCCCCCGAGATGTGGCCGACCGCATAGGCGGCGGTGAGTACGGCGAGCCCGACAGCCAATGCGGGCCCGAGGGCGCCGAGGCTGCCCTTGAGGAACAGCGCAGCACCCACCACACCGAAGACCAGCATGAAGGTGCCGAACACCTCGGCGATGAGACGTGAAAGCAGCGAGTGAGACGGGGCGTCAGCCATGGTTGTCCAATCTGAATAGTCACTGGGAACGGCACCACGGTATCGCGATGGGCGCCCAACGTCAGAGGCGCCCCGCCGCTTTGAGGGCGAGATAGGTGTCGGCCAACGCGGGCGGCAAGTCGGCCGGCGCGCCCGTTACCACCTCTCCGTCGCTCTGCCTGATCGCTGCGGCGACGCGTGCGGCGTCGAGCAACGCACGTTCCGCCGCTGCAGCGCGGTACACCTGCTCGGTGTCGCCGCGCTCGCGGCCAGCTGTCAGCACATCCGGATCAGCCACCGAGGCGACCACAACGGTGTGGCGACGGGTGAGCTGCGGCAGCATCGACAGCAGACCCCGCGATGCTCCCGGTGCGTCGATCGAGGTGAGCAGCACGACCAGCGCGCGGTTGTTGGTGACCTGACGCACCAGGGTGGGGATGGCATCCCAGTCGGTCTCAAGCAGTTGCGGTTCGATCGGCGCCATCGTGTCAACCATCCGCGCGAGCAGCTGGGCACCCATTGCCCCCTGCACCCGGCCGCGCACCACCCGGTCGAAGACGATCAGGTCGACCCGGTCGCCCGCTCGGGATGCCAGGGCCGCCAGCAGCAGACTCGCCTCGAATGCGGTGTCGATGCGCGGCTCGTTGGCGACGCGCGCCGCGGAGGTGCGACCGGAATCCACGATGATCACGACCCGCCGGTCGCGCTCGGGGCGCCAGGTGCGCACCACGAGGGTGGCGCCCCCGGTCGACGGATCGCGCCGTCGCGCCGTTGCCCGCCAGTCGATCGAGCGCACGTCGTCGCCGCGCACGTACTCGCGCAGGCTGTCGA
>JBDUBG010000241.1:0-8453 GCA_040004215.1 Pseudolysinimonas sp.
AACGTCGCTCCCGGGACCCGCGATGACTTTGGTGAAGATATCTGCCGCCTTGAGAATGTCTTCCCGGGTGTCGGTGGCGAAGGCGATGTGGTGCAGACGCCCCTCACTCCCGGTCCAGTCGCCCGAGTACACCAGGTCGTATGACTTGTTCGTGAAGTGGAACCACTGCGCCGAGATCGCGCCGTTGTCGAGCCGAATCTGCTCGGTTGCTTCACCGCCGAGCACCTCATTGACGAAGCGGCCGTTCGCCGGCACATCCGCCCCGAGGTAGTTGACGTGGTCGAGTCGGCGGGCGTTGACGCCACGGCCGGGGAATCGGTCGGCTTGGTTCTTCAGGGCGGGCCGTGCGTCGGCGGGTGCCTCAAACCATTCGGTGTCGTAGTAGATCGTCATGATGTGACCATCCGGATCGCTGAACTCGAAGCTGCGACCGACACCCTGCTCGCCGTCGACCCAGCCCCGACCCCGACCGGACGCCTCGATGGCCGAGACGCGGCGATCGAGAGCCTCTGGCGATGCCGCTCGGAACGCGAGACGGCCCACCCCCGATTTCGGCGACGAGACCAGCTTGACGGTGTATCGCTCGTAGTCGTCCCAGGCGTGCAGGTACGAGACCCCCTTCTCGACGGCCACCTCCCGCATGCCGAGCAACTCGGTGAAGAACCAGCGGCTTTTGTCGAATTCGCTGGTCAGCAGTTCGACGTGGCCGATGTGGGCAATGTCTCCGAAATCAGGTGTACGCATGTCGCTCCTTCGCGGTGCGGGTGGGGTCAAGCGGAACGGGGGAATACCGTTCCGTCGAAGAGTTTGCGGGCGGTGCGGACCGTCCCCGATCCGAGCACCCGAGCCCCGGCGGCATCCTGTTCGAGGTCTATCACGACATCGAAATGGCCGGTCGGATGCTCGATCCGAAAGAGTTCGCCCGACGGGGGCAGCTGGGCGAGCTCATTGCCAACGGCACCGTCGATCGAGATGCCGGCGGCGACGCTTAAGGCGCCGAGCACGCCGATCGAGGTGTGCACGCGGACCGGCAAGAAGCTGCGGGTCGAGATCACGCCGCCCTCACGAGGCGCTGACAGCAGCACCATCTTGGGAACCGTGGTCTCAGAGACGTCGCCCATTCCCATCAGCTCGGCGGCGCGCATCCTGATCGCCGCAAGCTTCTCGTTGAGAGTCGCATTCGACTCGAGTTCGTCAGGGGTCTCCGTGCCCGCGACGCCGAGGTCGGCGGCGCGCAGCAGCACGGTCGGCATCCCGTTGTCGACGCAGGTCACCGTGATGCCCTCGACCTCATCGGTGACGTGACCGGTCGGAAGCAGAGCACCGGTGGCCGATCCTGCGGTGTCGGCGAACTCGATGCCGATGCGCGCTGCGGTTCCTGGCACGCCGTCGATGCGCTCATCGCCCGAGTAGTCGGGTCGGCCACCCGGCGTCGGGAAAGTCGCGACGGCGACCGAGTCGGAGTTCACCATCCTGATTCGCACTGAGGTGGTGTCGCCGTGCGCCGACACCAATCCGCGCTCGACCGCGAAGGGTCCGATGCCGGCCAGGATGTTGCCGCAGTTCTGACGGTCCGTCACGATCGGCTGGTCAACCATCACCTGCAAAAAGAGGTAGTCGACGTCGGTGGATGGGTCGGTGGAGCGCGAGACCACCGCGACCTTGCTAGCCAGGGGGTGGGCGCCCCCGATTCCGTCGATCTGCCGCGGGTCGGGGCTTCCCATCACCCGTAACAGCAACTCGTCGCGCGTCGCAACGTCCGTCGGCAGGTCTTCGGCCAGGAAGTAGGCGCCCTTCGACGTCCCTCCGCGCATCAACATGCAGCGGATGCCGTCAGTCTCTGCGGTCATATTCATCTGCCGTCAGGTATTCGACGCCCAGTTCGCTGAGCAGACCGCGTAGCTTGTTGCGATCCAGGCTGAGTTCGCCGTTCTGATATGCGGTGCGGGCGCCGGCCTCTTTGTCGACGCGGGCGGCCGCAGCCTCGATCGCGGATGCCACATCGGCGCGCGGCACGCACAGCACCCCATCGTCGTCGGCGATGATCGCGTCACCAGGGCGGACGACGGTTCGTCCGATGGTGATGGGAACGTTGACGGATCCGGGCGTCGCCTTGACCGTTCCCTGTGCGTTCTGCGCCCCTGACCAGACGGGGAAGCCGAGTTCACGCAGCTCGACGACGTCGCGCACGCCGGTCGTCGTGACTAGACCGCGCACGCCGCGTCTGACGAGCGCGGTGGCGAATAACTCGCCGAATGCTCCATCGAGCGACTCGGACACCGTAGTGACGACGAGGATGTCGCCCGGCTGGCACTGCTCGACCGCGGCGTGGATCATCAGGTTGTCGCCCGGCCAGCACAGCACGGTGATCGCGGAGCCAGCCACCCGCGCTCCCTGCTGGATCGGAAACAGCGCCGTGCCGAGCATCCCGCTGCGGCCCATCGCTTCGTGCACGGTGGCCACCCCGAACTCGGCGAGCTGGTCGAGCTCGGCGACGGAGGTGCGCGGGATATCGGTGACGATGACGTGGTTGCTCATTCGAGCACGTCCGTCACCTGCGGGTAATAGCGCATGTACGCCTCGCCCTTGGTATCGCTCGGCAAGCCCAAGTTCGGCCCCGCGTTGCGCTTGACCTGCACGCCCCGGCGGGTTGCGAGGTCGCTGTAGTACTGCCACATGTGTTTCTGCGCTGGCAGGCACTGCATCGCCAACTCTTTGGCCGGGTACGCCGAGGTGATGTCGAGCAGCAGATCGGGTTTGAAGTCGCACTGCTCGGGCTGGTGCGGTTCAAAGAAGAACACCGGGGGAGCGCCGAGTGGTTCGCCCTCGGCCGGGTAGCCGATGGCCTGAGCCAGAATGCGGGCTTGGATGGCCATGCGAGCCGCCGCTGGGTGGTCGCCGTTGTATGGGTCGATCAGTGGATGCGTCAGCACGACGGTGGGAACCACGCGCCGGTAGACCTCCACCAGCCGATGCGTCAGTTCCGGCGTCTCCAGCAGCGGGTAGTCGCCGGCATCGAAGAACTCGATCTCGGCGCCCAGAGCCGTCGCGGCGGACTCGGCTTCGGCTCGTCGCATCGCCTTGATCTCGTCGAGGCTCTTGCCCGCCAGCCACTGGCTGGCTGATTCGCCGCGCTCGCCATACGAGAGGCAGACGATCACTGCCCGTTCTCCGCGTTGGGTCGCAGACGCGATCGCTCCCGCGGCGCGCCAGACGAAGTCTCCGGTGTGGGCGCTGACAACGAGAAGGGTTCGGGGGGTGTCGCCCATTGTTCTGCTCCCAGGTTTTCCGCGGCCCTGCGGGGGCGTGCGCTGCGTCGAGCAGCCGGAACACGCCAGCATCCCCACTCAATCAGCAGCCCGCGAGATTGTCAACAATCCTGCGCTCAATCTTTCAGAGGGTGCAACAGCTCGCCATTCGACCACCGTGAGACGGACTTATCTGTGATTGTTGACAATCCTGTTGACATGTTTGGGCGGTGGGGATAGTTTCCCATCAGGAGCGGTAACGGGCGCGGTTGCCCACGCTCCGCCGGTTTCCCCCGAGAACGAAGGAGTTCATGTTGGCGACGACCGAGTCCGAACCCGCTTCCCTTGCGTCGGCCTTCCAATCCCTGGGCTACGAGGTTTTGCCCTTCAAGGGCACAGAGGAGAAGGTCGTCCAGTACGTTCCCAAGAGCGTGCGCTTGACGGTGACCGCGTCACCGCCGAAGGGGATCGAAGCGACGATCGCTCTCGCGGAGCGTTTCGCCCAGCACGGGTATTCGGTCGCACCGCACCTCTCGGCGAAGATGATTCGAGACAAGGTCCAGCTCGGTGAGTTCGTTCAGCGACTCACGGCGGTGGGCATCGACAGCATTTTCGTGGTCGGGGGCGACGCTGAGGAACCTGCCGGCGACTACACGGACGCTCTCTCTCTGCTGAAGTCCCTCACCGAGATCGGCCATGAATTCCGCGAGATCGGCGTGGGCGGATATCCCGAGGGTCACCACTTCATCCCGCAAGACGTGCTCGAGAGCGCGCTCAAAGAAAAAGCGGCGCACGCCACCTACGTGGCGACGCAGATCTGTTTCGACGCGCCCGCGATCATCTCCTGGGCCCGGTCGATCAAGCGTGCCGGAATCGAACTGCCGGTGCGGGTTGGCATGCCGGGCGCGGTCAGCCGCGAGAAACTGCTGCGAATCTCGCTCGCCTCCGGCGTCGGCGAGTCGCTCAAGTTCCTGCAGAAGCAAAAGGGAATGTTCTGGCGCTTCTTCGTCCCCGGCGGATACAGCCCGAACAAGCTCGTCGCCGGACTCAAGACTGCAATCGGCGCGCCAGACAACAACATCCACGACTTCCACATCTTCACGTTCAACGAGCTGCAAGGCACCGAAGAATGGCGCCTGAAGATGCTGCAGCGCTACGCCTCCTGACCGACCATCATCGCTTCACCTGAGTAGAAAAAGGAACACTGAAATGGCTCCCAAAAACCTCCAGGAAGTCCTGGACGCTGCCGGCAACACCGTCGACCTTCTGCGCAACGCGCAAATCGGCGCCTACATCTACCCGGTTGTCCCGGCCGAGTTCACGAACTGGCAGCGCGAACAGCGTGCTTGGCGTGACAGCGCGGTGCTATTCGACCAGTCGCACCACATGGACAACCTGTTCATCAAGGGTCCTGATGCCCTGAAGCTGATCTCCGAGAGCGGCATCAACTCGGTCGCGAACTTCCCGGTCAACAGGGCCAAGCAGTTCGTGCCGGTTGCCTCGAACGGTGGCGTCGTCGGTGACGGCATCCTCTTCCACGAAGCAGAAGACGAGTACGTCTACGTCGGCCGCGCCCCGGGCGCCAACTGGTTGAACTACCACGGCACCACCGGCGGCTATGACGTCGAGATCGAGGTCGACCGGCGTTCGCCCGGCCGTCCGTACGGCAAGGCCGTCTCGCGCAAGTACTGGCGTCTGCAGATCCAGGGACCGAACGCGTGGCCGATCATCGAGAAGCTGCAGGGCGGCTCGGTCGACCAGGTGAAGTTCTTCCACATGGGATACCTGAACATCGACGGCACCCAGGTGCGCACGCTGCGTCACGGCATGGCGGGTGCCCCCGGACTCGAGCTCTGGGGTCCGTACGAAGATGCCGAGCGCATCCGCAACGCGATCCTCGAAGCGGGTGCCGAGTTCGGCCTCGAGCCGGTCGGCTCGCGTGCATACTCCTCGAACACCCTGGAGTCGGGCTGGATCCCCTCGCCGCTTCCGGCGATCTACTCCAGCGAAGGCGAGCGCGCATACCGCGAGTGGCTGCCCGCCGACAGCTACGAGGCGACTAACGCCCTCGCCGGGTCGTTCGTCTCTGACAACATCGAGGACTACTACCTCAACCCGTGGGAGCTCGGCTACGGCTCGTTCGTGAAGTTCGACCACGACTTCATCGGCCGCGAGGCGCTCGAGAAGCTCGACCCCGCCGCCCAGCGCCGCAAGGTCACACTCGCCTGGAACAAGGACGACCTCGGAGAGATCATGACGTCACTGCTCGACGTCGAAGGACCGGGTGCGCAGTTCTTCAACCTGCCGAACGCCAACTACGGCTCGTCGAACTTCGACTCCGTAGTGGATGCCGATGGCGCCGTCGTCGGCGCGTCACTGTTCACCGGTTACAGCGCCAACGAGCGCCGCGGACTGTCGCTGGCGACCGTCGACCCGAACGTCGAGGTCGGCACCGAGCTCAAGGTGCTGTGGGGCGAGAAGCCGAATACGAAGAAGACCTCGGCCCAGCCGCACGAGCAGCGCGAGGTCCGCGTCGTCGTCAGCCCGGTGCCGTATGCCGTCACCGCGCGCAACGAGTACCACGGTGGATGGCGCACCGCCACCGAGAGTTGATCAGACTCGGTGGATCGCGCGCGAACGGCGTGCGGTCCACCGAGCTGTCGTGGTGGCTGCGGCGCGCAATCTGATGTGCCGCGCTATCCGATCTGCCGGTTGCGGCTTGCGAACAGCGAGCTGACCAACTGCGCCGCCGCCAAGGCGAGGATCACGACCAGCGCGATGTTCCACGAATCGGTCATGTCGTGCAAGATGCCGATGGCCACGGGACCCGCCGCGGCGAACAGATAGCCGAGCGACTGCGCCATGCCCGACAGCTCGGCGGCCTGCCGATGGTCACTGGTCCGCAGCGCGAAGAGTGACAAGGCGAGTGCGATCGCCGTGCCAGTGCCGAGCCCAATGATGCACACCCAGATCACGCTGAACGACGGGGCCGCGATCTCGGCCGCAACTCCGATCGCGATCAGCACGGCTGACGCGACGGCGACGGCTCGCTGGTCGCTGGCACCGCGGTGGATCGCTGCCGCGGTCACCAAGCTGCCAACGAGGCTGCCGATGTTCAGCAAGAACTGGTGGAATCCGGCGGTAGCGGCAGAGATCCCGGTGCTCTGCTCGATGGTGGGCAACCAGGTGATCAGGGTGAAGAACACGGTGGACTGCACGCCCATGAAGATGGTGACCTGCCAACCGAGGGCCGATGTCCACGGCGAGCGGTACGAGCGCGCCGCTGGCGTGCCGCGTAGCTCGTCTGGCAGCGGGACGGCGGCGACGTCGGGCAGCGCGGGGCGGCGCAGCCGTGGCACCAGCACGATCAGTGCCACCACCGCGAGGGCCGCCCAGACCCCGAGCGACAGGCGCCAGCCCTCGTGCGCTAGGCCGGCGATCGGCACCGCGATGCCCGCGGCAACGGCGGCGACTCCCGAGAGCACGGCCGCGTACAGCCCGGTGATCTGGCCGACCCGGTTCGGGTAGTCGCGTTTGACCAGCGATGGCAGCACGACGTTCATGACGGCGATGGCCGCGCCGAGCAGTGCTGTGCCGATCCAGAGGGCCGGCGTCCACGGAAGCGATCGGGTGACGATCGCCACCGCGAGCAAGCCGAGCGCTGCGCCGAGGGCACCCTCAAGCCCGAGCCGTCGCGAGATCCACGGGGCGATCGGTGAGAACAACCCGAACGCCAGCAGCGGGATGCTGATGAGCACCGAGGCGCCGCCGCTCGACAACTGCAGACTGGTACGAATGTCGTCGAGCACCGGCCCGACCGCGGTGATGCTCGGGCGCAGGTTCGCGGCGATCAGCACGATACAGAGCAGCAGCATCCACGACGGATTTCCCGACGTGCGCGCCCCCGGGGGCGACGACGAGGAAGGCACGGCAGCTGTCCCCGGATCCCGCGCACCCTGCGCGTCGGGTCATTC
Source organism: Pseudolysinimonas sp. (assembly GCA_040004215.1). Classification (GTDB taxonomy): domain Bacteria; phylum Actinomycetota; class Actinomycetes; order Actinomycetales; family Microbacteriaceae; genus Lysinimonas. The sequence continues at coordinate 7,223 of JBDUBG010000241.1, forward strand.
TAACGAAGCACTATGAACCGGTCACTGCTCCCCAGAGCATGGTCTGGACCCGTTGAGCGAGTTCGCCCAGCAGAGAGCCGTCGGTAGGCGAGAAGCTCCGGGGCGCGGCGTCGACGAGACACAGTGCGCCGATCCGCTGACCGTTCGCAGCCTCGATGGGAAATCCCGCGAAGAAGGCCACCTTAGAAGGCCCCGTCACCCACGGGTGACCGGCGAAGCGTGGATCCGACTGCGCGTCAGTCACCACGAAGATCTTGCCGTTCTGAACGGTGGCCTCACCGAGCGCCCCGCCACGCGGGCTGTCCAGCGGGTCCATTCCGGCGCACGCCATCGTCCACTGGCGGTCACCGTCGACGAAGATGATCGACGCTCCGTCGACTCCGAAGAGATCGCGTGCCGTCGTGACGATCTGGGTAAACCGGTCGTCGAGAGCGGAGTCGAGGATGTTCAGCTCGTCGAGTGCCAACTGTCGCCGTGCTTCGTGAATCAAGGCGGGCCGTCGCGGATCGCCCAGTTGCTCGTCGAGAGCCCGTGCGATCGAGGGGGCGAGCAGGGCGGCCCACGCTCGATAGGTGCCCGGCTTCGCCGACATGAGATCGCCACCGGCGGGAGTGAACGGCAGGAATCGCATTCCATCATGGTCAGCGCAGGCAGCGCGCAACTGCTCGTTGAGCCGCACGCAGTGCCGACTGACGTCGCCAGCGAAGAGGAAGGGAAGCCTCATGATGGTCGGGATGTCGGGAATGGCCACCACCATTACGGCCAAGGTCGAGGGTGCTTCTCGTGCGATCCACGACAGCAGGGTGTCGATGTGCCCACGGAACGAGCGTTGGGGTGTCAAGTTCAGAGCGTCGTCGCTGCCGACCGTGAGCACAATGGCGTCGAATCGCGTGAGGTCGATCGACTGCACGATCGCGAGGCAGTCGAGGGCTCTCATGCCGATCTGGGCGTAGGTGTCCAGGGTCGTGCCGCGACCGGTAGCAGCACTGATCTGGCGGGCGAGCTGCCCGCCGATCGCCAGGTCGTTGAGATGAACGCCATAGCCGACGGCGACTCCCGAGCCGATCAGGGCAATCCGGTCGGCGTTCGGTCCCGGCGCGTGCGCGACCGGCGCGTCTTGGGGCGTTTCCAACAGACGCCACGACATCTCCGAGTGCCTCAGCCATTGGCCGAGGGCGGGAGCGACGAGCACGTGCCTCAAGCTGTCGAGCATCTGCGCTCCTCGGGGCGC
>JBDUBG010000110.1:0-2527 GCA_040004215.1 Pseudolysinimonas sp.
GTCCCAACGCACGGGGATCTCGGTCTTCGCCTGCGCGTAGACCGACTCAACGCGACCGAAGAGGTTCTCGAGGAGGTAGTTCCAGTGGGGGAACATGTCGACGACGATTCCGCCGCCGTCTTCGGCGCGATAGTTCCAGCTCGGTCGCTGGGCAGGCTGCCAGTCGCCCTCAAACACCCAGTATCCGAACTCACCGCGCACGGAAAGAATGGTGCCGAAGAATCCAGAGTCGATCAGCCGTTTGAGCTTGATCATCCCCGGCAGGTAGAGCTTGTCGTGCACCACGCCATTCTTGATCCCGGCAGCTGTAGCTAGCCGCGCGAGTTCAAGCGCGCCCTCGAAGTTTTCGGCGGTCGGCTTTTCGGTATAAATGTGTTTGCCTGCTGCGACAGCTTTCGAGATGGCGGGCAACCGCGCCTTGGTGACGAGGGCATCGAAGTAGATCGGGTACCGGTCGTCTGTCAACACGGAGTCGAGGTCGGTCGTCCAGTTCTCAATCCCGTGTTGCTCCGCGATCTCGCGCAGCTTCCCCTCATCCCGACCGACCAGGACCGGATCGACCTGAACGCGAGTGCCGTCGGAGAGGAGCACACCACCCGACTCACGGATTGCCAGGATCGAGCGGACGAGATGCTGCCGGTACCCCATACGGCCACTCACGCCATTCATGATGATTCCGATTGTGGGTTTCGGCATGAGTTCCTCTCGGGGACGCCCTGGGTTGGAAAGCGCTTACCGCTCAAGTTAGCACAGGGCACCAGCCGTCACCAGCACCCGCGTGCCGTCGTTATAAACGGACGGGAGTGCTGGCCCTGAGCACGACGGTACCCGGAATGCGTGCATCGTCACCTTCGGTGCGATTGCCCAGGGTTGCACGGAGCGCTTCTGCCCCGAGTCCGGCCAGGGGGATGGCCACAGTTGTCATGGCAGGTGACGCATCCTCCATGGCTTGGATGTCATCGAAGCCCGCGATGCCAACGTCGAGTCCAGGCTCAAGACCAGCATTGCGGACGGCGGCGGCCACACCCAGCGCCATCACGTCGGTGACGGCAAAGACACAGTCCGGTGTCTGTCCCTCGGCAATCGCCGCCGTCATGGTGGCGAATCCACCTGCTCGCGAGAACCCCCCGGTGCGCACTCCGATGGGTTCGATGCCCAACGCTCGGAGGCCAGCGACAAAGCCGTCTGCCCTCTCCGCAGGTGTTCGGAGGTTCGGGTCGCCAGACAGTACGAGGAATCGCGAGTACCCGCGGTTCACCAGTGCCTGCGCGAGCGCAGACGAGGCGCCAAAGTTGTCGACAAGCACGTGCAGAAGGGGCCCCGACCCGACGCCGATGGTGCAGATGGTGGTGCCCGCTCGCTCCAGCGCGAGAAGTTCCTGCGCAATCGGATCGCCATGCTCCGGAGTGAGCTGGCCGCTCTGAGCGACGATCAGGGCCTGCGGACGCTGGCTTCGCATCACGGCGAGGGTCGACAAGAGCCGGTCGGGCTGGGATCCGGTCGCCCACATTGTCACGACGAGATCGTTCTTTTCCGCCTCGTCGATCACGCCGGCGGCGATCGCGGAGAAGTACGGGTCGGCGATATCTCCGAGCACAACGGCGACCGTGCGCGTGGAACCGCGCGCTACCGCCTGGGCCTGCGCGTTGGCGCTGTAGCCGAGCTCGCGGGATGAGGCGAGGACCCTCTCCTTCATTTCGGCGTTCACCGTGCGAGCACTTCCGTTGAGTGCTCGTGATGCGGTTGCCAGGCTCACGCTGGCGTGCGCGGCAACGTCTGCGAGGGTGACAGGGGCCGCGGGGCGGTCTGGACTCACCACAACTCCCTCCGCGCCATCGACAATCCGTGCCGTGCCATCGATCTCGACCCTATCCGTCGAACCGTCTCAGATTATGAGCAATACGACAAGGCCTGCGGCACGGCAGCATGACGCCTGGTGCCTCAGATGGAGTAGCCAGAACTCCCGGCTACGCGGCTCTGTGCGAGGAGCGAGCGCTAGACCTGCCACACCGTCTTGGCGTTGACGAACTCGCGAATGCCGAACTGGCCGAGTTCGCGGCCGTAGCCCGAGTTTTTGACGCCTCCGAACGGAAGGCCGAAGAACGATGCCGTGTTCCCGTTCGCAAACACCGCGCCAAACTCGAGGCCATTCTGAAGTTCATCAATCTCGTCCTGGTCGTTGGTCCAGACGCTCGCCGCGAGCCCGAAGTCCGAGTCGTTCGCTCGCGTGATGGCCTCGGCAATGCTGCTCACTCGATAGACGCAGGCGACCGGTCCAAAGCACTCCTCACGGTAGATCTTCATCTCGGGCGTGACCTCCGTGAGAACGGTTGCTGGGTAGAACCACCCGGCCCCCGTCGGCAGCTCGCCACCCGTGCGCACGGTCACACCTTTGGATTTCGCGTCGTCAACCAATGCATGCGCCTCCGCTCGCACCTGCTCGGTGGCCATCGGGCCGAATCCCGTCGCTGCATCGAACGGGTCCCCGCCCTTGGTGGATTCCATCTTCGCGACGAAGGCGGCGAGC
>JBDUBG010000151.1:0-2525 GCA_040004215.1 Pseudolysinimonas sp.
CCACCTTAGCAGGGTGGTGCACTCGACCGGACTATGCGACGTCTCCCGGTTGCCTTGCCATCATAGCCGGATCGGGTACGGCATCCAGAGCCGGCCGGAGGTCAGCCCCTCTGGCCGACAGAGCAGGTATAGGTGGCCGCGGATTGCCCCTTAAGACCCGGAATGACGGTGGCGGGCGGGGTCGTGGCAGTGTCGTCGGGAAGGGTCGCCGTGGGTGACGGGGTGGCCTTCGACGTGGACCCCTTCTTGGTCGGCGTCGGGGTGGGGGTCGCCTCGGCCGTCGGCGTGTTCGGGTTGAGCGTTGAGCCGCCGTGTGCCCCTGTCAGGGCCTGCGAGTCGAGTCCAATGGGCTGGTCCGCCTTGATGGCCGCCATCAGCTGGTTGGCGATTGACGTCACCGGCTGCACCTTGCCCGAGTAGATTCCGGTGCCACCGGTGCGCCCGGGGTACTGAACGAACACGATGTTTTCAAGCGGAATGTTCTTGAGCACCAGCGCCACCTGCACCAGCGTGTCGACGTGCGTGAAGTTCTGGCTCAACGTGATGTGCTGCGTAGCGGCCTGAGCGATCGCGTAGAGCTTGCCGAAGTTGGTGAGCGTGTCGTTGCTCTTGATCTTGCGCACCAATGCCGACAGGAACACCTGCTGCGAGCCGATGCGCCCCAGGTCGCTGCCGTCTCCGACACCGTGGCGGCTTCGCAAGAACTCCAGCGCCGGCACGCCCTGCAGCGTGTGAGTTCCCGCCGACAGGAAGGTGCCGGTGTACGGGTCGCTCATCGCGCTGCTGACGCAGACGTCAACGCCGCCCACGGCATCCGACATCGCGGCGACACCGGTGAAGGTGATGAGCCCGGCGAACTGAATCGTCAATCCGGTGAAGTTCTGAACGACCAGAACCGTGCACGCCAGTCCGCCATACGCCAACGAGTTATTGATCGGAAGTCCGGTGGCCGCATTTCCATGTGGGCACTTGGGGTAGGGCACCACCATGTCGCGCGGAATGCTGACCACGATGGCGCTCTTCTGATCCTGAGCAACGTGCATCAACATGGTGACGTCGTTCAGGGCGCCGCCATCGCCGGGGCCAGAACCGATGCCGTCCTGACCTTCGCGTGTGTCGCTTCCGACCAACAGGATGTTGAAGCCACCCACCATCGCGGCGATCTGTGGCGGCGGCCCCTGCTTGTCAGCCTCGATGGTCGCCGTCTTGATGTTGGACTGCAGCTGCCAGGCCGCAATTCCCGCGACAGAGGCGCCAGCGATCAGCGCGACGGCCAGCGTGCCGCCGACCAGCCCGAGCACGGTCTTCCACGCCGCTGACTTTTTCAGTCGTCCGTGGCGTGCGACACCGGCGACCCGAGGGGTGCGGTTGGAGCGGTCGCGGAGTTCACTCACGGCGACACCTCTTCTCGTTGGTTCGATTGGAACAGTTCAATCGGGCCAGCCCATCAGCCCCAGCGGAGGGCGTGGGATTCGAACCCACGGAACATTGCTGCTCACCAGTTTTCAAGACTGGCTCCATCGGCCACTCGGACAGCCCTCCAGGATGACCGAGTGTGAGTGTAACGGATTGGCCCCGGTCAACCCTGGAAGTGCCGTGCGAGTGCGACGGCCACGCCGTCGTCGAGATCGGACGCGGTTCGCTCGTTGGCGGCCGCCTGCACCTCGTCGGGAGCCTGACCCATGGCGATGCCGACCCCTCCTCCGGCGACTGCCCAGCGCAGCATGTCGATGTCGTTGCGACCGTCGCCCATCACCAGCACATGATCACGTGCGATGCCGAGCTGACCGCGCACGCGCTCGAGACCGGTCGCCTTGTTGACGCCGTCGGGAGCGATGTCGAGCCAGGCTGTCCATCCGACGTTGTAACTGACCTGGTGAAGGCCCATCTGCTCGACCACGGCCAGGAAGTCCTCGATCGCGTGATCCGGCGAGATGACGACAACGCGCGTTGCCCGCACCTGCAGCAGCTCATCGAACGGCACTCTCTGCCGGGATACTGCGAGCGCCCCATCGGGAAAGGTGCCGGTGAAACGAAACACGCCGTCGGCGTCTTCGACCGCGAAGCTCGCTTCTTCGAGGTGCCCGCGGATCGTCGTGAGCACCTCAGCGGGATCGAAGGTCTCGACGAAGGCCGTCGTGTAGCCGAGCGGCGCGCTCTCGTCGCGTCCGAGCACGATGGCCCCGTTGGCGCAGACAACAAAGGCTGACACCAGGCCCAGCTGGTCGAGCACGGGGAGAGTCATCGAGACCGAGCGGCCGGTCGAGATCATCACCTGATGGCCGAGCGCGGCGACCCGGCTGACCTCGCGCAGTGTGTCATCGCCGAGCGAGCCGTCTTCGCGCAGCACGGTTCCGTCGACGTCGAGCGCAACGAGCCAGCGATCACCCGTCATGCGACAGGTGTCAGAACGTCCAGCCCGAGCAGCGGACGCAACGCCTCGGGGACGACTACCGACCCGTCGGCTTGTTGGTGCGTCTCGAGGATCGCCACGATCCACCGCGTGGTCGCGAGCGTGCCGTTCA
>JBDUBG010000081.1:0-2519 GCA_040004215.1 Pseudolysinimonas sp.
AAATCACGCCGGGCACGTTGCCGGGCGAATTGGCTCAACGTTACTCACTGTGACAAGCGCTGCCGAGTCCGGTCGCTGTTCCGATCTCGAAGAGTTACCAAGCCGGGACGGCTCCGTAATGATTCGGAAATGATCGTGCGTGCTACAGAACCTCAGATCGACCGCTCAATTTGAGGGCATCCACGACGCTCTTCACCCGCTGCGCGTTCTGGCTGGTGGTGACCAGCAACGCGTCCGGCGTGTCGACGACGACGATGTCACGCACGCCGATCAGCGAAATGATCCTGTTGGTCTGGCTGACCACAATGCCGCTCGACGAGTCCGCCAACACTCGCGCGTTCTCGCCGAGAATCGCGAGGTCTGAGCTGCGGCCACCTGAATGCAACTTGGCGATCGAGGCGAAGTCGCCCACGTCGTCCCAGTCGAAACTGCCCGGGATGACCGCCAGTCGCCCCGCCGCAGCTGCCGGCTCAGCGACCGTGTAGTCGATCGCGATCTTGGTCAAGCCCGGCCAAACCCGGTCGACAACGGGGCCGCGCTTCGCTGGGTCGTCCCAGGCCTCCGCCAGTTGCTCAAGGCCCGCGAGCAACTCGGGATCCGATTCGCCGATGCGTTCCAGCAGCACGTCGGCGCGCGCGACAAACATCCCGGCGTTCCACAGGTGCTTCTCGTCGGCGAGATATTTCTTCGCGGTCGCCAGGTCGGGCTTCTCGACGAAGTGCTCGACCACGAGCGCGTCGGGAGCGCCCGCGATGTCGAGCGGCACGCCGCACTGGATGTAGCCGAACCCGACGGCTGGCTCGGTGGGGGTGATCCCGATCGTCGCGATGTACCCAGCATCGGCAGCGGCGACCGCCTGCGTCACCGCGCGCCGGAAGGCCCGGACGTCGGTAATCACGTGATCTGCGGCAAACGATCCGATGATGACGCCCGGCTCGCGACGGTTCAGGATGGCGGCGGCCAGCCCGATCGCAGCCGTCGACTCTTTGGGCTCACTCTCGAGCACGACGTTCGCGTCGATCAGCTCAGGAATCTGCGCTTCAACCGCGGCGCGATGCGCCCGGCCGGTGACCACCATGACGCGATCGGGGCCCGCGATCGGGGCGAGCCGTTCCCAGGTTGCGCGCAGCAGCGAACTGCCCGATCCGGTCAGATCGTGCAAGAACTTCGGAGCGTCGGCGCGCGACAGCGGCCAGAGCCTCGAGCCGATGCCCCCCGCCGGGATGATGCTGTAGAACCGGTCAAGCCCGGCTTCCCGCTTCGCCATATGCCCACCCTAGTAACGCCGAGTGAGAGGCGAGTTGAAGTATCTCGATATCAAGAGAGCGGGCACGCCTTGGCAGCGCACGTCTGACGCCAGGCCTAAGATTGAGATGTCCCATTGAGGAGCGACCGGCGTGCCACCCGTCGACCGCAACGTGACACCGAGTGACACAAGAAGGAGTCCCGTGTCGAGCCAGGCAGCCGAATCCGGAGCAGCCGCCGCCACCAAGATTCGTGCCCCCAAGCGCACTGCACCGCGTCGTCCCGCAGGGACGTTGTACCGGGGCCGCGAAGGCATGTGGTCGTGGGTGCTGCATCGCATCACCGGAGTGGCGATCTTCTTCTTCTTGCTGGTGCATGTGCTCGACACCTCGCTCGTGCGCATCAGCCCCGAGGCATACAACTCGGTCATCAACCAGTACAAGACCCCGATCCTCGGGCTGGGCGAACTCGCGCTGGTTGCCGCAATCGGGTTTCATGCCCTCAACGGGCTCCGCATCATCCTGATCGACTTCTGGGGCTGGGGCACTCGCCACCAGCGACTGATGTTCTGGATCGTGATCGCGCTCTGGATCGTGCTGCTCGCCGGCTTCGCGCCGCGTCAGATCACCAACATCATCGCGGAGATGTCATGACCACGATCGACGCGCCCCGCAGCCCGCACACTCCGCCCACTGTCGCCAAGCGCCGCCGCGTGAACTGGGAGAAGTGGGGCTGGCTCTATATGCGACTCTCGGGCGTGGTGCTCGTTGTGCTGATCTTCGGGCACCTGCTCGTCAACCTCTTTCTCGGCACGGGCGTGCGCGCGATCGACTTCGCCTTCGTGGCTGGCAAATGGGCAAGCCCGTTCTGGCAGGTCTGGGACGTCTTGTTGCTCTGGCTCGCGCTGATCCATGGTGGTAACGGCATGCGGACCGTCATCAACGACTATGCCCGCGGCCGGTTGCGGCCCGTGCTGCTCGGCCTGGTGGCAGCGGCAGTCGTCGTGCTGATCGCGCTCGGCACCCTGGTACTGACCACCTTTGACCCGTGCCCCGCCGGGGCACCCGCCAACCTCGTGCCGAGCATCTGCTCGTCGATCTCGAAGTGAGCATGAACGCGTGACCGATACCTCAAGCGCCAAGAAGTCAGAAGCGACAATGGAGTTCGAAGATGGCGCGGTCATCGACGGCGTACATTACCACCGCTTCGATGTGGTGATCGTGGGTGCCGGCGGGGCTGGCATGCGCGCCGCCATCGAAGCCGGACCGAAGGCC
>JBDUBG010000314.1:0-2513 GCA_040004215.1 Pseudolysinimonas sp.
CGAGCGCGGGCAGACGCGCGCAATCGCGCCACCACGGCTGGCTCGCTCCAGACGCCGGGCGTCGCCTCGAGCTCGGTCAGAAGCTCGGCCTCAGCCGGAAACACCTCGGTCTCGAGAAAGTCGGTCAACGTAGCGATCAACTCGGTCGTGCGCGCATCGTGGGCGAAGTCCATGGGCTCAGCCTTTCGTATCCAGTTGCGCGAGACCCCAGTTGGCCAGGGGAACAACGAACGATCCCACCTGCTCGAACCCGGCCCCGACCGTTTCACCGCTCGTGAACCGCAGGTGAATCCCCTCCAAGATCACCGCGAGCTTGTATGCCGCGAACGCGCGATACCAGCCCAGCGGCGGCACCGAGACACCCACAACTGACGAGTAGGCGTCGAGCAGCTCGCCGAACACCGGATACCCGGCCGCCGGATCGACCGCGCTCCCGCCGATGCCCGTCCCACCGGTGACCTCGGTGAAGTCCCAGTACATGCTGAAGGTTCCCAGGTCGAGCAGCGAGTCGCCGATGGTCGCCATCTCCCAGTCGAGCACAGCGGCAATGTGCTCGCCGTCTGCAGCTTCGGGATGCACGATCGCGTTGTCGAGACGGAAGTCACCGTGCAGCAGCGAATCTCGCGTCGTCTCGGGCCTGCCAGCTCCGAGCCGCTCCTGGAGCGTGTCGAGCTCGGCGACCTCGCGGCTGCGCGACGCGTCGTACTGGGTCGCCCAGCGCCGCAACTGCCGCTCGAGAAACCCGCTGGGGCGGCCGAACTCGGCAAGTCCCACGGCGGCCGGGTCGAGCCGGTGCAGTTCGCCGAGTGTCCGCGCGAGCTCGAGGCTGGTGGCACGCAACGCGGCGGGGGAGTGCCCGGCGTTGTCGGCCGGACGGGACAGGATCGGGCCGGCCACGAAATCCATCAGAACGAACGGCGTACCGAGCCCGGCCGCGCCATCGGAGTCGTCGAGGTACGCGAGCGCCTTCGGCACCGGCACCGCGCTGCCGGCCAGCGCCGAGATGATCGTGAACTCGCGCTGCATGTCGTGCGCGGTGCTCAGCACGTGGCCGAGGGGAGGGCGACGCACCACGAGTGGCCGTGCTGCACCGTCGATGCGATAGGTCAGGTTGCTGAGTCCGCCGGCCAGACGCGTGGCGGTCAGTCCGTCGCCACCTGCCACGGCGAGTCCAGGATGCGCGTCTGCCAGCCAGGCCTCGAACGCGGCCACATCGATGCCGGGCGTCGATGCGCCGCTCTCGACGTTCATGCCGGCACGAGCAGAGCAATCGTGTCGGCGACCAGCGCGGGTCGGTCAGACCCCTCGATCTCGATCGTCACGCGCAGGCCGACCCGGTAGCCCGGACCGCTTTCTTCCACCGCGGTTACCTCGCTCCGTGCCCGCACCCGCGAGCCGACGACGACCGGCTGCACAAAGCGCACCCTGTCGAGCCCATAGTTCACGATCGCGCCGACCCCGCCGATCTCGAGCATCCCTTCGGTGAGCACCGGGATGAGGGCCAGCGTCAGGTAGCCGTGTGCGACCGGCGCGCCGAACGGACCAGCCGCTGCGCGCTCGGGCTCGACGTGAATCCATTGAAAATCGCCGGTCGCCCCCGCGAAGGCATCGATGCGTCCCTGGTCAATCGTGAGCCACTCCTCGCCGACCCGCTCGGTGCCCACCAGATTCGAGAGTTCGGCAGCCCGAGCGACGGCCCAACTTGCTGTGCTCCCGCTCACGCCTTCGGTCCTCCCGCGACGTAGAGCACCTGTCCGCTGACGAAGCCGGCCTGTTCTGAACAGAAGAAGGATGCAGCGGCGGCCACATCATCAGGGGTTCCTACCCGCCTGACCGGGATCTCGCGGGTGGCTGCCTCGAGAAAGTCCTCGAACGAGACCCCCATCCGCTCGGCGGTGGCTCGGGTCATGTCGGTCGCGATGAAGCCCGGCGCGATCGCGTTGACGGTCACGTTGTAGCGGCCGAGCTCGATGGCCAGCGTCTTGGTGAAGCCCTGCAGCCCGGCCTTCGCGGCGGCGTAGTTCGCCTGGCCGCGGTTGCCGAGGGCCGAGGTGCTCGATAGGTTGACGATCCTGCCCCAGTTCGCGTCTACCTGGTGCTTCTGCACCTCGCGGCTCATGAGAAACGCGCCGCGCAGGTGCACCCGCATCACGGCATCCCAGTCGTCATCGGTCATCTTGAAGATCAGGTTGTCGCGCAGGATGCCCGCGTTGTTGACCAGCACAGTCGGGGCTCCCAGCGCGTCGGCGACGGTCGCGACGGCCGCCGACACCGCGCTCGCGTCTGAGACATCGGCTCCCACCCCCACCGCCTTTCCGCCGGCAGCGGTGATCGTCTCGACTATCGTCGCGGTATCGCCCTGATTCAGGTCGATGACGCCGACGCCATAGCCGTCGTGAGCCAAGCGGGTGGCGATGGCGGCGCCGATGCCGCGCGCGGCGCCGGTGACGATCGCGATACGAAGTTCGTTCATGGTGGTCCCATCCTCTTTGACAAGATTCACCACGCTACCG
>JBDUBG010000361.1:0-2509 GCA_040004215.1 Pseudolysinimonas sp.
GGCGACGAGGCCGATGGTCAAGAGGTCAGGGCCAGCGGGCTTGGCTGCGGTGGCCTGGATGAGGGTCGGGGCGAAAGACATGAGGGAGGAGGACCTTCCGGGGTTCAAGGGAAAACTCGCCACAGCCTACGGTTCGCGGCTGTGCGGCTCCCCAGAATCATACGTCGTCGAACAATGCCCCCGTAGCGGAGCGGCGGATGCCGAGGTGCTCCCATGCGCGGCGGGTGGCGACGCGTCCCCGTGGGGTGCGGGTGAGCATCCCGATTCGCACCAGGAACGGTTCGACCACCGACTCGATCGTTTCGGCCTCTTCGCCCACTGACACGGCGAGGGTATTCAGGCCAACGGGTCCGCCGTCAAACCGCGTCACGACCATCTCGAGCACAGCTCGGTCGAGCCGATCAAGCCCGATCGGGTCGACGTCGTAGAGCTCGAGCGCGGCGTGCACGGCATCCATTCCCGCTCCCCCGCCGCGCACGATCGCGTAGTCGCGCACTCGGCGCAGCAGGCGGTTCGCGATGCGCGGGGTTCCGCGGCTACGGCTCGCAATCTCGAGTCGGGCGTCACCGGGAATGTCGAGCTCGAGCAGCCGAGCTGCACGCGCGAGCACCTCTTCGAGCTCGGTGTCGTCGTAGAACTCGAGATTGGCGGTGAAGCCAAAGCGGTCGCGCAGTGGATTCGGCAGAAGGCCGGAGCGGGTCGTCGCGCCGACCAGCGTGAACGGCGCCAGATCGAGAGGGATGCTCGTCGCCCCAGCTCCCTTGCCGACCATGATGTCGATCCGGAAGTCTTCCATCGCGAGATAGAGCATCTCTTCTGCGCTGCGCGCCATGCGGTGAATCTCGTCGATGAACAGCACCTCGCCGGGTACCAGGCTCGACAGCAGCGCTGCAAGATCGCCGGCGTGCTGGATGGCAGGACCACTCGACATGCGCAGTGGTCGATTCGACTCGTGGGCGACGATCATCGCGAGCGTGGTCTTGCCCAGCCCCGGCGGGCCAGCCAGCAGGATGTGGTCGGGCGTTCGGGACTGGAGAGCCGCGGCATCCAGCAGCAGCTGGAGTTGCCCGCGCACCTTGGTCTGCCCGACGAACTCGGCGAGCGTACGCGGCCGGAGGGCACCCTCGAACGCGATCTCTGCCTCGGACTCCGGGGTGGGGCGAATCACCAGGTCGGCTGGATCGAGCCCGACCTCGGTACGCAAGACGTCGTCGTCGTCGCTCACGAGTTCGCTCCGGTGCGTTGCGGTCCGAGCCGCGCCAACGACAGGCGGAGCAGGGCTTGCACCGAGCCGCGCTCGTTGGCTGCGGCCTCGTCGGCTGCTTCCTCGACAGCTTGGGCGGCGACGCGCTCGTTCCAGCCGAGCCCGACCAGGGCGCTGACGACACTGCCCGCGATGGTGCTGGGTGCGCTTCCGGAGGGTGTGGCGGCTGATCCTGTCGGCACGATGAGTTTGCCAGCCAGCGACACCGCGATGAGCTTCGCCGTCTTCGGGCCGATGCCCGAGACTTTGCGGAACGGCGCGTCGTCCTCTGCGGCGACCGCCTGCGCGATCTGCACCGGCGTGAGGGTGGCGAGCACTCCCAGCGCGGACTTGGGGCCGACCCCCGAGACCCCGCGCAGCAGGTCGAACACGGTCAGCTCTTCTGGCGTGGCGAAGCCGAACAGGCTGAGGTCGTCTTCGCGGACGATCAGCGCCGCGTCGAGGATCGCCTCCTCGCCGATGCGCAGGGTGAGGCCGTGCTGCGGCGTCACCTGGACGCCGAGACCGACTCCGCCGACCTCGATGACGGCGACGGTGCCGGCAACGGTGAGAACTGTTCCGCGAACAGAAGAGATCATGCGCGCACCGTCCGCTTCTCGGCCTCACGCCACGCCCGCTGAGCGGGCGTCTCGCCCCGACCGGATGCAGCGCCCTCGACCTGCACCCCGGACCGCCACGCATGACAAATAGCGAGGGCAAGCGCGTCGGCAGCATCCGCCGGCCCCGGAACCTCAGACAACCCCAGCACTCGCGCCACCATCGTGCCCACCTGTGCCTTGTCGGCAGCGCCGTATCCCGTGATCGCGGCTTTGACCTCGCTGGGGGTGTGCAGCCCGACCGCCAGACCCGCCTCGGCGCCGAGCGCGAGCGCGATGCCGCTGGCTTGGGCGGTGCCCATCACGGTGCGGAGGTTGTGTTGCGCAAAGACCCGCTCAACCGCCATCGCGGTGGGGCGATGCGCGACGAGGGCAGCGCGGATGCCGGTAGAAATCGCGAGCAGCCGCTGCTCCAGCGGCATGGTTGGCGGCGTCAGCAGCACCCCGACGTACACCAACGTGGCGCGGCGGTCGGGGGTGACATCCACGACCCCGATGCCGCATCGGGTCAGGCCGGGGTCGACACCGAGTACGCGCATACCTCTCAGGCTACCGGTGACATTCGTACACCTGTTCGAAGACGTACAGCGTGTCTTACTCGTCCTCGTCGAGGATCGCCTGCACGTCGGCCGGCACCTCGTAGTTGCTG
>JBDUBG010000170.1:0-8363 GCA_040004215.1 Pseudolysinimonas sp.
ACAGGTCGGACTGCAGGAAGATCTGGCCGTCGGTGATCGAGATCACGTTCGTCGGAATGTAGGCAGACACGTCGTTCGCCTTGGTCTCGATGATCGGCAGGCCGGTCATCGAACCCGCGCCGAGCTCGTCGTTCAACTTCGCGCAACGCTCAAGCAGACGGGAGTGCAGGTAGAACACGTCGCCCGGGTAGGCCTCGCGTCCCGGCGGGCGGCGCAGCAGCAGCGAGACGGCGCGGTAGGCCTCCGCCTGCTTCGACAGGTCGTCGAAGATGATCAGGACGTGCTTGCCGTCGTACATCCAGTGCTGGCCGATAGCCGAGCCGGTGTACGGCGCGAGGTACTTGAAACCGGCAGGGTCAGATGCCGGGGCGGCGACGATGGTCGTGTACTCCATGGCGCCAGCGGCCTCGAGTGCATCTTTGACGGCCGCGATCGTTGAGCCCTTCTGGCCGATCGCGACGTAGATGCAGCGGACCTGCTTGTTGACATCGCCGGATGCCCAGTTGTCACGCTGGTTGATGATCGTGTCGATCGCGATCGCGGTCTTGCCGGTCTGGCGGTCGCCGATGATCAGCTGACGCTGCCCACGGCCGACTGGGATCATCGCGTCGATCGCCTTGATGCCGGTCTGCATTGGCTCGTGCACGCTCTTGCGCTGCATCACGCCAGGAGCCTGCAGTTCGAGCGCACGACGGCCATCTGTCGCGACCTCGCCGAGCCCGTCCATCGGGTTACCGAGCGGGTCGACGACACGGCCGAGGTACCCGTCGCCGACAGCAACCGAGAGCACCTCGCCGGTACGCGTGACTTTCTGGCCCTGCTCGATACCGTCGAACTCGCCGAGCACGACGACGCCGATCTCGCTCTCGTCGAGGTTCAGTGCGAGGCCAAGCGTGCCGTCTTCGAAGCGCAGCAACTCGTTCGCCATCGCGCCGGGGAGCCCCTCGACGTGGGCGATGCCGTCTGCAGTGTCGAGCACCGAGCCGACCTCGGTCGAGCTCGCCTGCGCGGGCTGGTAGGAGTCGACGAAGCTTTGCAGCGCGTCGCGGATCTCATCCGGGCTGATGGTGATGTCTGCCATGGCCTGCTCTTTCTTGGAAATGCTGCCCCGTGTGGGGTCTGGTTTGTGGGAGCCGGGTCAGCCGGCGAGCTGGAGTTTCAGGTCGGCAAGGCGCGAGGCGATTGTGCCGTCGATCACATCGTCGCCCACCTGCACCCGCGCACCGCCGACAACGGTCGGGTCGGTGACCAGGTGCAGCTGGATGTCGCTTCCGTACTGCTTGGTGAGTGCCGCGGCGAGCCGCTTCTGCTGGGCTGCGCTCAGCGCAACTGCCGACGTGACGGTCGCGATGCGGCGCGCACCTGCCGCGGCCACGATGTCTGCTGCCGCGGCAAGCATCTCGCCGATGCGGCGGCCGCGCGGGCTGCTGACCAAGTGCTCAATGATGGCGACGGTGCCGGCATGAGCCTTCTTGCCGATGAGCTGCTTCACGATGGCCGCCTTGCCCTTCGGGTCGGCGAGCTTGCTGCCGAGCGCCAGTTCGAGCGGGGCGTCTGCCGCAGTGATGCGCGCGAAGTCGAACAACTCAGACTCGATCACCGCCGAGTGGCTGTCACCCTGCGCGATGGCGCGGATGCCTACTTGCTCGAGACCGTCAATCAACTCGTCGCCGTTCGACCAGCGCGAGGCGACGATGGTGTCGACCAGCGCGGTGGCGGTGGATGACAGTCCCGGGAAGATCTGCGCCACCAGGCGCGACTTCTCGGCCGGCACGACCGAGGGGTCGGCGAGAATGGCGCGCAGCTGCGCGGAACTCTCGACCGCTCGGCCGACCGTCAATAGCTGCTCGCCGGTGGCGACGGTGACACCCGTCGTGGCGATCAACTGGTCGACGGCGGCGCTGAGCGCCTGCCTTGATGCTGAACCCATTACCGTCGCGACCCAACCCGTCCGCTGTGAGCTGCCGCGGCATCCACCGTCTCGAGATCGGCGAGGAAGCGGTCGACGATCGACGCGGAGCGCTTGTCGTCGTTCAGGCTTTCACCGATGACACTCGATGCAAGTCCGAGAGCCAGCGAACCGACCTCGGTACGCAGGGACGTCAGAGCGGAAGAGCGCTCAGCCTCGATCTGAGTCTGCGCGTTCGCGACGATGCGTGCCGCGTCGCTCTGCGCCTGCTCGACCAGTTCTGCACGAATCTTCTTCGCGTCTTCGCGAGCCTGATCGCGGATGCGTCCCGCTTCGGCACGTGCCTCTGCCAGCTGAGCGTTGTACTGCTCGAGCGCCTGCTGCGCACCGGCCTGGGCCTCTTCTGCCTTCTTCAGGCCGCCCGCGATCGCTTCTGTGCGGGCGTCCATCGCGGCGTTCATGCGCGGGACGACCTTCCAGATAAAGATCACCAGCACGATGACGAAAGAAATCGTGCCCCAGATCAAGTCAGGGATCGCCGGAACCAGCAGCGAGTGCTCCTCCGCCGCGTGGACGGACGGAACGAATGCGATCAGCATCCGGTCTCCTTAGCTCGAAATCGACAAGCGCGGACTACGGCTTGACGACGGGGATGGGGAAGGGGATGAAGGCAACGGCGATGGCGATGAAGCAGAGAGCTTCGACGAGCGCGATGCCCAGGAACATCAGGCCCTGAAGGCGGCCCTGAAGTTCTGGCTGGCGTGCCACAGACTCGATGGTCTTGCCGATCACGAAGCCCACTCCGATACCGGAGCCGATGGCGGCGAGACCGAAGGCGAGAGGTGCAAGTTGTCCGACGACGACGTTCACTGATGTTTCCTTTCAAAGGTGACGGATGTCAGGTGGTTGGTTTGAGCAGGAGCGCTCATCGACTCAGTGCTCATCAGCCAGTGCCATCGAGATGTAAATGGCGGTGAGGACTGCGAAAACGTATGCCTGCAACGCGGCGACGAACAGCTCGAGCACGACAAATGCGACGTTGAAGGCGAAGGTGCCGACGCCGAGGAGCCCGATCGGGTTGCCGCCCGCCAGCACGGTGAAGAAGAAGAACTGGGTGGCCGCGGCGCACAGCACCAGCAGCATGTGCCCGGCCACCAGGTTCATCAAAAGTCGAAGAACCAGCGTGACAGGCCGCACGATGAAGGTCGAGAGGAACTCGAGGATGATGAGGAAGGGAGTGAGCACGATCGGCACCCCGGGGAGCACCAGCGCGTTTTTGAAGTAGCGCAGCCCGAACTTCTTGATGCCCGCGTAAATGAACAGCACGTAGGCGACGATCGCGAGAATCAGCGGTACGCCAATGTTTGCGGTACCAGCCAATTGCAGTCCGGGGATCGTGCCGGTGAGGTTCATGGCGAGCACGGTGAAGAAGACCGCCATGATCACGCCCATGAAGCGTTTGCCGTCTTTCTCGCCCAACGGCTGGATCACGATGTTGTTGCGCACGAAGTTGTATACGAACTCGAGCGCAACCTGGCCGCGACCGGGGATGACCTTCAACGCGCGGGTGCCCAGCAGGAAGACCAACAGGATCACGACAACGGCCAACAGGCGGATCAGCATGAGGCGGTTCAACTCGAAGGGCGTGCCGACGAACAGGATCCCGCCCGGGAAGAAATCGTCGATCGACGGCGGCACAAAGCCGCCGCCCGAGTCGTCACCTGTGACGAGCGGCAGACCCGCGAGGAGTGTGGAGGTAATCAGTTGCTTTCTCCGGCGTCGGGCGTGCAAGACGGGGCGATCAAGGGGAGTCCTCAAACCCTATCAAAGATTGAGGAGTCGCCGTCCGGGCCGCGGGGTGGCAAAAACCCCGGATTTGCGGCATTTGCGCCCCGTTTCGGGCGTCCGAAGAGTGCTATTTCTCGCCAGGAAGCACGACGTCGCTGACATACGGGACGCGCGCGCGGAGGAACGCCACGATGTCGGCAACGAGCGAACCGATCACCGCCGCGATCACTGAGAAGAAGAACACATAGGGATCCACCCACTCCAGCCTGCCCAGCAGAATCGCGGCTACCACGAACACCAGGAGCTTGAGAAACCAGACACCGAGCACGATGCCGAAAAAGGTCGGCCCGGTGGTGTCACCCTTCGCCACCCACCCCGCGAACAGCATGCTTCCCGCGGTCAGCCCGAGGAAGACCGCAGCGAGCACGGCACCGAACAGCCCACCCAGCAGGCCGGGCACTCCCGCCACCAGGAGGCCGATGCTGCCAGCCACGACGGCGACGGCGAGCGCCAGGATCCCTCCGTAGCGAAGAGCACGGGTCAGAATGGGAGTGACGCTCACGTGCTGGCCTCTTTCTTGCGCAAACGGCCCAAAGCCACGTCGGCCTCGGCATCCGTTGTCTCGGAGTTCACATCGACTGGATCAGCCGCAGCATCGAGCGGGTCGTACCGGGCGACATTCGCCTCGGCCGCGGTATCTTCTGGCGCGCTCTGCACGGCCGCCTCGACCGCCTTGCGTCGGCTCAGCGGCGAGAGTGTCACGATCGTGCAGATCACCAGTCCGGTCGCGGTCACCACGACGGCGACCCAGGAGGGAGTGAACAAGAACAACAGCAGGCCGACGGATGCCGCTGCCGTCCAGGCGTAGAAGATGAGCACAGCATGCAGGTGCGAGTGACCCATGTCGAGCAAGCGGTGGTGCAGGTGCTTGCGGTCGGCACTGAACGGCGACTTGCCCGCTCGCAACCGGCGGAACACCGCGAGCCCGAAGTCGAGCAGCGGAACAAGCAGTACGGCGAACGGCAGCAGGATCGGGATGAACGCCGGGAGCAACTGCTTGTCAGTCAGCGGGCTGAGGTCGATGTTGCCGGTGAAACTGATTGTCGAGGTGGCCATCAGGAGGCCGACGAGCAAAGCACCGGCATCCCCCATGAACAACTTGGCCGGATGCCAGTTCAGCGGCAGGAATCCGACGCAGGCACCGATCAGCACCGCCGAGATGAACTGGGGAAGGTTGAAGTATGCGCTCTGCGTGGTCGGTTCATAGGTGACGATGTACGAGTAGACGAAGAACACGCCATTCGCGATGATGGCAACCCCTGCGACAAGTCCATCGAGCCCGTCGATGAAGTTGAGCGCGTTCATGACGAGCACGATGAGGAACACGTTGATCGCCAGGAACATGTAGGGCGAGAGCAGTAACGCGGTGTCTTGCAGGCCAGGCAGCTGCACGATCTGGATGCCCTGCCAGGCCAGCAGCGCCGCCGCGATGATCTGACCGGCGAGTTTGGTGAGCCAGTCGAGATCCCAGATGTCGTCGGCGACGCCGATGCCGACGATGATCGCGGCGGCGCCCAGCACCGCGAGGATCTTGCCGGGCTCCGAGAACACGATCGAGAGCGTCGGCAGCTGCGAGCCAACCGCGAAGGCGATCAGCACTCCGAGGAACATCGCGACACCACCGAGTCGCGGCGTGGGCCGAGTGTGCACGTCACGTTCGCGAATCTTGGGGTACAGCCGGAACTTGTTGCTGAGCTTCCAGATCAGCAGCGCCAGCGCGAAGGTCACGATCGCGGCGACGCCCGCCACCAGGACGTAAAAAATTATGCGCACTTGTCAGCCCCAACGATGCGCACGATGGCTGCATCCGAGATGACACCGTGCCGCACGATGCGCAGCTTGCCGTCGGGCGCGCCGAGGCCCGTCGCGTCAACGATGGTGGAGCCGGAGCGCTGCTCAGCGTCTGGATAGGCAGTGCCCACCGGGCCACCGTCGAGATAGACCTCAACCGAGTCGCCCAACATCGCCTCGGCCTCTGCCGCCGTGTTCGCTGCCGGTTCGCCGGTCTTGTTGGCGCTCGACACGGCGAGCGGACCGGTCTCCGCCAGCAACTCGAGGGCGATCGTGTCGCTCGGCATGCGCAGCGCGACGGTTCCGCGCGTGTCGCCGAGATCCCAGTCGAGCGTCGCCCGGGCGCGCAAGATGATGGTGAGCCCGCCCGGCCAGAACTCGGCCACCAGGGCGCGCACCTCATCTGGCACAGACTCGGCCAGGGCATCCAGGGTCTCAATGCCGGGCACCAGCACCGGGGGCGGCGCCGTGCGGTCCCGGCCCTTTGCCTCGAGCAGCCGTTGCACCGCCGCGGGCGAAAACGCGTCGGCAGCGACCCCGTACACCGTGTCGGTGGGGATCACGACCAGTTCGCCACGACCGATCGCACCGCGCGCCAGCCGCATGCCGCTGAGCAGCTCGGCCGGAACGGTGGTGTCGAAGGTGGGCATAACGCGATCCATGTTAGTTGTCAGGTCAGGGGCCCGACTGCGAGTGCGCGAGACTGGAACGACCATGACCCGCACGCCGCTCTTCGTCTTTGACATGGACGACGTCCTCTACGACTACGACTGGCGCGTCAGGATGCGCGGGCTGACCGAGCTGACTGGCCACGACTTTCCCGAGCTGCGACGGCGATGGTGGCATGACGAGGGTGAGTGGGCGGCCGAGGCGGGACGCTTCGCCGACGCGGCCGCGTATCACGCCGCGTTCACCCAGGCGTTGGGTGTCGACATCCCCGTCCAAGACTGGATCGTCAACCGCCGCTCAGCGATGACAGCGTGGCCAGAATCGTTGGCCGCCGTCGAGCGCGCCGCGCAACTCGGCGCGGTGAGCCTGCTGACGAACAACGGCGCACTGGTCGAGGCGCACCTTGCGCAACTGGCGCCAGAACTCGTTCCGCTCTTCGGCGACGAGTTGCACACCTCGAGCTTCTACGGTGCCCGCAAGCCCGATCCTGAGGTGTTCGCCAACATGCTGGCGCACTACGACGTGCCCGCCGAGCAGGTGTTCTTTGCCGACGATTTGCAGGTCAACGTCGACGGCGCCAGGTCACTCGGGGTCGACGCGCATCTCTTCACAGGCCCGGCATCGCTGAGAGCAGCGATCGAGAGCTTTGCGCAGCGAGCGGCCGTCCGGAGCTAACGCGCGCAATCTGCGGGTGCCCGCCATGTATCCCGGTGCGTCCCCTTCGCATCTGCCCTGGGTGCGATCTGCCAACCCGCATGATGCGAAATCAAGGAAACGAGGCGTCAGGACGCCGTTGAGCGGCTGATTCGGCCATTGGGCCTGGTCAGATCCTTGATTTCGCAGCAGCAGAGGGAAGGTGCGGCGGAGGGGGGTGCGGTGGCGCACGGCTAGGTCAGCTCAGCGCGGTGGTGGTGCGATCACGGCCGAGCAGGTCGCGGTGGGTGGCCGCCGCGCGCCAACCGTCTGCAGCGAGCAACTCGCGGATCTCGGCGCCCTGCAACTCGCCGTGCTCGAGGATGAGCGTGCCGCCCGGGCGCAGCAACGCGTCGGCGCGCCGTGAGATAGCTCGCACCACGTCGAGCCCATCTGCTCCCCCGTAGAGCGCGACCTCTGGGTCGTGCAGCCGCACCTCAGGATCGCGCGGGATTGCCCCCAGCGGGATGTATGGCGGGTTCGACACCACCACGTCGAACGTTCCGTCCAGCGGAGCACCGTCGAGGTGCGTCGGCAGTTCGGCGAGGTCGGCGAAGACCAACCGCAGGTTGCGGCCGGCTAAATCGCGCGCGTTCTGCCGAGCCCAGATGAACGCACGCGGAGAGTTTTCGACCGCGACAATCTCGGCTTGAGGCACCTCGGTGGCCATGGCGATGGCGATCGCGCCGGATCCGGTTCCCAGGTCGATCCCCCGCGGGCTCGCGCTGGGCACGGCCAGCAGGGCGTCGATGGCGATTTGCGCGACCGACTCGGTCTCAGGGCGAGGGACGAACACTCCCGGTCCGACCGCCAGCTCGAGCGAGCGAAACGGCGCCCGACCGGTGATGTGCTGCAGGGGTTCTCGCGCGGCGCGGCGCTCGACCGCCTCGATGACCGCCAGGTACTGCTCGGGCTCGAGGGCGGCATCCGTGATGACCTTCGCCTGCACTCGCCCGCGACTCAGCCCGAGCACGTGACCGAGCAGAAGCTCGGCGTCGACGTCGGCGTTGCGGATTCCGGCACCGCTCAACACGGCGATGGCATGCTCGCGCAGGGCGGCGACTGTGTGGCGGGTGGGGTTTGCGTTGCTCATGGCGCGTGCGGTGCTCAACGCTGCCGTCTACTCAGCGCCCAGCTCGGCCAGCTGTGCCTCTTCGTCGAACTGGATGCACGAGTCGATCATCGGGTCGAGGGCGCCGTTCATCACCTGGTCAAGGTTGTAGGCCTTGTAACCGGTGCGGTGGTCGGCGATCCGGTTCTCGGGGAAGTTGTATGTACGGATGCGCTCTGACCGGTCCATGGTGCGAATCTGCGACTTGCGGGCAGCACTCGACACCGCGTCGAGTTCCTCTTGCTGGCGCGCCAGGATGCGGGCGCGCAGCACGCGCATGCCCGCCTCGCGGTTCTGGATCTGCGACTTCTCGTTCTGCATCGACACCACGATGCCGGTCGG
>JBDUBG010000373.1:0-2503 GCA_040004215.1 Pseudolysinimonas sp.
AGGGCTTCTCTCTCGCCACGGATGTCGCCGACTGGCTGGTGCGGCAGAACGTTCCATTCCGCGACGCTCACGAGATCTCGGGCAAGCTGGTGCAGTTTTGCGAGGCGAACGGGCTTGAGCTCGACAAGCCGAGCGATGCCGACTACGCGGCCATCGATCCTCGCCTGACCGGCGACGTGCGCTCTGTGCTCACCGTCGCCGGCTCGATCGCCAGCCGTAGCGGCACCGGCGGCACCGCGCCAGCGCGGGTCGCCGAGCAGCTGGCAGCCCTGACCGCCGCCGTTCGCGCGGCGATAGCCCGATGAGGATCACGTCATGACACTCTCCAGCCAGAATCGCCGCGACAGGGCAGCCCAGGGTCCCGAGTTGAAAGCTGCCCGCTCCGAGCGCCGCCAGGCGACAACGCGCAAGCACCCGTGGGTGCTGCCGGTGATCGTCACGGTCGCGGTGCTCATCCTGATCGGCATCGTGATCGAAGCCGCAGCGCTCGGAAAGCTGTTCTGACTCCGCTGTTGCCGCTGCTGAGCGGCTCGTCGGTCGACATCGCGCCGCGCCTGCTCGGCGCTCTGGTGCACGGTCGCGGTGTCACGGTGCGCCTCACCGAGGTTGAGGCCTACCGCGGTGAGACCGATCCGGGTTCGCACGCGTTCCGTGGTCAGACCCCGCGCACGCGGATCATGTTCGAGCGGCCCGGCACCCTCTACGTGTACTTCTCGTATGGGATGCACGTCTGCGCCAACGTCGTGACGTCACCGTTCGGTGAGGCCTCCGCCATCTTGCTGCGGGCCGGCGAAGTCGTTGAGGGCGTCGAGTTGGCACGCTCGCGCCGGGTCGCCAGCAAGACAGACGCCGACCTGGCTCGCGGTCCAGCCCGCCTGTGCGTCGCGCTCGGCATCACTCTCGCCGACGGCGGAGACGACCTGGAAAGCGGGCCCATCCGACTGGAGTTGCCGGATTCGGCTGACGCGCTCGTCACGTACGTACAGGGGCCGCGCACCGGCGTTTCGGGCGCGGGCGGGTCCGAGGAGTATCCGTGGCGGTTCTGGATTCCGGGCGACCCCACCGTCTCGCCATACAAGAAGAGCCCGCGCTAGCCGGTCCGGTCACTCCGCTGCGAAATCGAGCGCCTCAAGCGACTGAACCAGCGGTGCGATGTTGGCCGCCTCGAGCCGCAACTGCGCCGACTGGGCCCGCAGGCTGATCGCCTGCGGCGTCACTCCGAGCCGATCCGCCGCCTCGCGCTGGGTGAGTCCTGCCTGCACCAGGTCATAGAGCTGCCACCCCTCGACGGTCCGGCGCGCTCGAAGCGTCAGGAGCATGTCGACGAACGGGCCAGGATCGATGTGCTCCTCTGCCCCTGTGGTCTCGATCCGAAAACGGAGCGGCCGCTTCTTGGCCGCCGTGACGGCAGCTCGAGCGGCCAGGAACGCCGTTCCAGTCGCCGAGCGCACGTTGCCGGGCAATGGCTCTCGCACCGTACCGACGCCGAGGCCAACACTCCACTCGCTGGATCGGGTCAACTCGAGCACGATGCTCAGCGCGGCCAGTGCGTCGGCGGTCAGCGCCTGGATTTCGTCTCCCGAGTTGCGATCGAATTCCAACAGCAGCCGAGACCCGTACCGGTGGTTTAGGCCTTCCATCGTCACGAAGACGAGGTCGGGACGGTTGGTGCTGTTGACCTGATCGGCGGTGATGACAAACATCTAGGGCACCATTCGGGCACGCACGACTGCGATGACGGCGTAACACAGCAGAGCCCAGGTGACACTGGTCAGAGTTCCCAGCACTCGTACCGAGGCGACTCGATTGCCTGCCACCCCGCCCGTGACACCGGCCGAGTAGCTGCCGAGCGCTTTGACCGCGATGATGACGGCCGCGATCTCGGCCCGGCCCAGCACCAGCGCGAAGGTCATGCCGAATCGTTCAACCATGCCGATCCATGCCGAGGCCGGGAGGTCATCGACAATCGCCTGAGGGTGACCGGCCAAACGCAACACCACCTTGACCACGATGCCGCCCCCGAACGTCGCCGCGAGCACCGCGCAGATCGCGAGCGGGATCGCCCCCTGCTGCGACATGGCCGCACCGAGAATAGCAAGGGAGCCGGCGGCCGCGACAAGCACTAGCTGAGCGATCGCCCATCCGATCGCGTTCGACTCGCGCCTCCAGATGGCGACAGCCCCGCCGATGATCGCCGTGGCGATCAGCAGCCCTCCCACGATCCACTCCATGTGACCATCCTGCCAGCAGGCTCCGACGCGCAGGGAGCCCGCGGCCGCGCTGGTAATCTGTGCCGGTGTCAGCAACCCCGAGCGCCGTCGATCGTCAACGCAATGATCCCTCGTTCCCCGACGTCTGGGATGAGCTGGTGTGGCGCGGCCTAGTGCACGTCTCGACCGATGCGGCCGAGCTCAAGAGGCTGCTCGCGGGCGCGCCCATCACCTACTACTGCGGATTCGACCCGACCGCGCCGAGCCTGCACCTCGGCAACCTGGTGCAACTG
>JBDUBG010000475.1:0-2493 GCA_040004215.1 Pseudolysinimonas sp.
CGCGAGGCGATGATGACGTTCTTGCCGTCGCTGAACGAGTTCAGGCCGAGCACGGTCGCGTCAGCATCGTTCACGATGACCGCATCGGGGAAGCGCTCGTCAAGAATGTCGAGCGAGCGAGCGTCGAACGCCTTCGGCAGGTAGGCGATCGAGGCAGAGCCGCCGTCCGAGTCGAGCACGGCGAGCGCAGTGTCGAGGTGGTAGAAATTCGGGTCGACCAGAGTAAGGGTGACAACCTCGCGGCCGTAGATCCTGCGCAGTTCGTCGTGGCTGGCGGCGTCGCTGCGGAATCCGGTGCCGGCATAGATCGTCTCGCCGACGAGCAAGAAGTCGCCCTCACCCTCGTTGGTCGACACCGGCTCGGCCACGGTGAAGCCGTTCGCGCCGAACCACTCCATGTAGGCCGGGCCCTCGGGCTGGCGCTCCGGGTACTGGAACTTGGCGCCGTAGGCGATGCCATCGAGCACGAAGCCGCCGTTGGCCGCGTAGACCATGTCGGGCAGCCCGTCCATGCCGTCGATCAGGTGCACGTCATAGCCGAGCTCGATGTATTTGGCATAGAGCGTCTGCCACTGGGTGACGGCGAGGCTGGTGTCTGTCGGGTCTTCTGGATGCATCCACGGGTTGATCCGGTAGCTGACGGTGAAGAAGTCCGGGCGGCACATCAGCACGGTGCGGCGCGTGGCAACACGCTCGGGGGCAGAGGCGGAGGGCTGGGTCAAGGTCATGCATCCAGTCTGCACGCGCACATCCGGGCGTTCAGAGCGTTCTGCGCACCGAATCGCCGTCATTCGATGGCCGAATGCAACGAATCCCCGTATCGTGTCGCCGTGGACAATCTCGACTACGGCATCCTTGACCTGCTCCGACAGAATGCCCGCGCCGGCTACGGCGACATAGGCGACCGCATCGGACTCTCAGCCTCCGCAGTGAAGCGGCGCGTCGACCGGCTGGTGGCCGACGGCGTGATTCGCTCGTTCACGATCCAGGTCGACCCGGCTGTCGACGGCCTCGGCACCGAGGCGTACGTCGAGCTGTTCTGCCGCGGCACAGTTGCTCCCGACGATCTGAAGCGCATCCTCTCGGGTGTGCCAGAGGTGGTGGATGCCTCGACCGTCACCGGTTCAGCCGACGCGATGGTGCACATCCGCTCGCGCGACATCCCGTCACTCGAAGATGCGCTGGAACGCGTGCGGATCGCGCCGAGCGTCGATCACACGCGGAGCGCGATCGTGTTGTCGCACCTGATCCACCGCAGCTACGACTGAGTCGGATACCTCGCGTCGGCCGCTCAGGCCGCGGCACCCACTAGCGTGCGCACAGGGCCCGTGGCGGTCGACGCCGTCTCGCCGACGAGGTACCGGGCGTACGCCGGGATCGTGAGGAAGGTCGGGTAGTCGTCGCCCAGCGTCACCAGACGGAACACCTCGGCGGCCTCGTCGAACTTGTCACCGGGGCTCCGCGTTGCGTCGGCGAGCGTGACGGTCAACAAGCGCTCGACCCACGGGCGGGTGATCGGCGTGCTCTCCTGCGTCACGATGCCCTGATGCATCCACTGCCACAGCTGGGAGCGGCTGATCTCGGCGGTCGCCGCGTCTTCCATGAGGTCGTCGATCGCCGCAGCGCCCACGCCGCGCAGCCAGCTCTCGAGGTAGCGCACCGCGATCGACACATTGGCGCGCACGCCCTCGTCGGTGACCTCACCCTCGATGCGCAGGTCGAGCAGGTCGGCCGCCGTCACGTGCACGTCGGGGCGCTGGCGGTCCACCTGATTGGGGCGGTCGCCGAGCACGGCGTCGAACTCGGCCCGCGCTGTCGCGATCAGGTCGGGATGAGCCACCCACGTCCCGTCGAAACCATCGCCCGCCTCGCGACGCTTGTCGGCGGCGACCTGCTCGAGCGCACGCTCGGTCACTGCGGGGTTGCGCCGGTTCGGGATGAACGCACTCATGCCGCCGATGGCATGCGCCCCCCGCTTGTGGCAGGTCTGCACGAGCAGCTCGGTGTACGCGCGCATGAACGGGACCGTCATGGTGATCTTTGAGCGATCGGGAAGCACGAAGCTCGCCCCGCGACCGCGGAAGTTCTTGATGATCGAGAAGATGTAGTCCCAGCGTCCGGCGTTCAGGCCGGCGGAGTGATCGCGCAGCTCGTAGAGGATCTCGTCCATCTCGAACGCGGCAGGGATCGTCTCGATGAGCACCGTCGCGCGAATCGTGCCGTGGTGGATGCCGAGCGCATTCTCGCTGAACGTGAACACGTCATCCCACAACCGGGCCTCGAGGTGGTTCTCGGTCTTGGCCAGGTAGAAGTACGGGCCGCTGCCGCGCGCGATCAGCTCCTTCGCGTTGTGGAAGAAGTAGAGTCCGAAGTCGACGAGTGAGCCGGATGCCGGCGAGGCGATGCCGGCCGGGTCGATGTAGCGCAGGTGCTTCTCAACCAGGTGCCAGCCGCGCGGCCGCATCACGATGGTCGGCGTGTGCTCGGGGTCGG
>JBDUBG010000121.1:0-2491 GCA_040004215.1 Pseudolysinimonas sp.
CCAACCCAAACACGATTGGCAGAGATCCCGACATCGCGATCGATGTCATCTCTTTCGTCGAAGAGGATGCGGCGAGCGCTCGGGGAATCCGGGCTGTGATCACGCGGCACCAAGCTGCCTTGTTCTTTCCTTTCCTACTTTTCGAAGGCATCAATCTGCACGTGAAGTCGTTCGGCCACATCTTCGGACGTGGCAAGGTTGACGGCCGCGCACTCGAGATCTCGCTCATCCTTCTGCGCATGGCCATCGTGGTCGGTGCGATCTTCTGGGTGCTGCCGGTCGGCATGGCCTTCGCGTTCCTCGGCGTGCAGCTTGCGGTGTTTGGTGTGTACATGGGTGCCTCCTTCGCACCGAATCACATCGGCATGGAGGTCATCCCGGAGGGTGCCAAACTCGACTTCCTCAGCAAGCAGGTGCGTACCGGTCGCAACGTCACGGGAGGCCTCTGGATGACCGCGCTCATGGGCGGCCTGAACTTCCAGATCGAGCACCACCTGTTTCCGAGCATGGCGCGCCCGCATTTGCGCAAGACACGGAAGTTGGTTCGCGAGGTGTGTGCGCGTGAGGGAATCCCCTACACCGAGACCTCGCTGCGCCGGGCATACGTCATCGTGCTCACCTATCTGCGCGAGATCGGTCTCTACTCGGGCCTCGCCAGCTTCGACTGCCCGATGGTGGGGCAGTACCGAAGGACGTAGGCGCACGCTCAGCGGCGCTCGACTCAGGGCACGAAACGGTAGCCCATGCCCGCCTCGGTCAGGAGGTGGGTCGGCGCTGACGGCTCGGTCTCGAGCTTCTTGCGCAGCTGTGACAGGTACAGCCGCAGGTAGCCGGTGTCGCTGGTGTACTGCGGCCCCCACACCTCGGTCAGCAGCGTTTCGCGTGTGACGAGCCGACCCGGATTGCGCACCAGCACCTCGAGCAGCCGCCACTCCGTCGGAGTGAGACGCACGGGCGACCCAGCACGGATGACGACTCGGGCAGACAAGTCGACTGAGACATCGCCGAACGAAACGACCGGTTCTTCGGCGGCAGAGGGCGTGCGCCGTCCGAGAGCCCGGATGCGCGCCAGCAGTTCGTCGGCTGCGAACGGCTTCGTCACGTAGTCGTCTGCACCCGCGTCGAGGGCTTCAACCTTGTCCCACGAGCCGCTGCGGCCCGAGACCACGAGGATGGGCACCTGGCTCCATCCGCGGACGGCCTCAATCACCTGCACGCCGGTGAGACCGGGCATGCCGAGGTCGAGCACGATGATGTCGGGATGCGCGCTGGTTGCGGCATCCAGCGCTGCCTTGCCGTCGTGGGCGGTGACGACCTCGTAACCGCGGGCGGTCAGCGTGATGCGCAGTGCCCGCAGGATTTGCGGGTCGTCGTCAGCGATCAGGATCTTCATGCGTTCGCCGGATCCGCGCCGCTTGCCGGAAGCTCGATCACCATGGTCAGACCGCCGCCCGGTGTGTCCTCGGCGGTCAACGTGCCGCCCATCGCTTCGACGAACCCTTTGGACAGCGAGAGACCGAGACCGACACCGATCGAGTTGTCGAGGTCGCCGAGACGCTGGAACGGCACGAAGACATCCTCGCGCTTTTCGGGCGGGATCCCCGGCCCGCTGTCGATGACGCGCAGTTGCACCGAATTGCCGAACTCGCTCGTCGCAATGGTCGGCGGAGCGCCTGGCGAATAGCGGATCGCGTTGCCCAACAGGTTGACGACAGCGCGTTGGAGCAGCGCTGCATCCGCATCGACCTGGTGGACAGGGTTGAGCTCGAGGGTTACGTCGCCGGGAGGAAGGCGCAGTTCGTCCAAAGCGCCCCCAATGACATCGTCGAGGGAGGTGGGAGCCAGGGCAACTCCGATGACCCCCGCCTGCAGTCGTGTCACGTCGAGGAGGTCGGTCACGAGCGTTCCGAGGGCAATCAGGCTCTCATCGGCTGTCTGGAGCAACTCTGCGCGATCGGCTGCGTTCAACGTCACGTCCGGAGAACGCAGAGAACTCACCGCGGCCGTCGCGGCAGCCAGCGGGCGTCGAAGGTCATGACTCACAGCCGCCAGAAGCGCGCTGCGGAGCCGATCCGCCTCGGCGAGCGGTTTCGCATCGGCCGCCTCCGAACTCAGGCGCCGTTGCACGAGAGCGGACTCCAGTTGTGAGACAAAGGCTCCCAGGATGCGGCGATCCGACGGTTCGAGTGGGTGCCCCACCAGTTCGATCCGGGCGTTCTCGCCGAGTGCGACCGATGTCGGCTCGTCGTCAGGGGATCCACCGTCCGGGTCCGTGGCTTCCGCGACGACCTCGTCGCCCTGCTGGAGTAGCACCCGGGTCATGCCGAAACTCTCGCGCAGGCGAGAGACGATGGCTTGCAGAGCATCAGCGCCCTGCAGCACGCCGCCGGCCACAGCCACGAGCACTTCGGCCTCGGCGGAGGCCCGAGCGGCGACGCGGGCTCGGCGGGCAGCCTGATCCACGACCAGGCTGACCAGGGCCGCGACGATC
>JBDUBG010000069.1:0-2479 GCA_040004215.1 Pseudolysinimonas sp.
CGAGGGTGCTGAGCTACTCCGCGGCGTCGCCGTCGGCGGCAGCCTCGGCGTCGCCCTCGGTCGCATCGCCCTCTGCGCCCTCGGCCGACTCTTCGACCGTCTCGGTCTCGCCCAGGTCTTGCTCGGCCTCGGTAGTGACGTTGATGACGAGAGTCTCGGGATCGCTGATGAGAGTCGAGCCCTCCGGCAGCGCGAGGTCTTTCGCCAGAATCTGCGTGCCGGCCTCGAGACCTTCGATGTTGACGACAATCCGCTCCGGAATGTGCGTCGCCTCCGCCTCGAGCGAGATGGTGTTCGCGTCTTGAGCGGCAGTCGTGCCAGAAGCCGACTCGCCCTCGACGTGCACCGGCACGTCGACGGTGACCTTCTCGCCCTTGCGGATGACGATCAGGTCGAGGTGCTCGATGATCTGGCGAACCGGGTCTTTCTGCACGTCCTTCACCAGCGCGAGCTGGCTCTTGCCCGAGATGTCGAGGTCGAGTACCTGGTTCGCCTTGCGCAGGATCAGGCCCACCTGGTGGCCCGGCAATGTCACGTGCTGCGGGTCGGTTCCGTGGCCGTAGATGACCGCGGGGATCTTGCCAGCCGCGCGGATCTTGCGCGCAGCGCCCTTGCCGAATGAGTCGCGCGGTTCTGCGACCAGCTTGTTGTCGTCAGCCATGGCTGTGTCTTCTTTCGTCTGGAGTGTCGGCCGGGTGAAGTGACCATCGCACGTCGAACAGACTGAAAGCCGTCCACCGCGTCGATCACGGATGCCGAATGTGCAGCATCCCTCGCCGAAGTTCAGTGGCCGAGTCTACCCGCTCACGGGCGCTAGTAAAACTCCACAGTGTTCACCAGGTTGGACATCGGGGTGCCATCGAGGAACGCCGTCGCGTTCGCCGCGAACAACTCGGTGATCAGGCGCGACTCGTGCACGCTGATTGCCGCCGTGTGGGGGCTGATCAGCACGTTCGGCAGGTCCCAGAGTGGGCTGTCGGCGGCCAACGGCTCGACGGCGGTGACATCGAGGGCTGCGAAGCCGACGCGGCCGTCTGACAGGGCCTCGATCAGAGCGGGCTCGTCGACGGTGCTGCCGCGGCCCACATTGATGACGGAGGCGCCGGGCTTGATCGCGGCGAGCACCTCGCGACTCAGCATCCCCTCGGTCTGCACCGTGCCGGGCAGTGCCAGCACAATCGCATCGACGGTGGCGGCGACCTCGGCAAAGTCGTCGGTGAGAGAGACCTGCGCGACACCCTGCACCTCGACGTGGCGGCGGTGCACCCCCACCACGCGATAGCCGAGACCCGACAGCTTGGATGCCGTCAGCCGTCCGATCGAGCCCAGCCCCACCACCGCGACCGTCATGTCGGGAGCAAGTGGCATGGCCCGCCGCGGCGCCCACTCGTGCCGGATCTGCGCCATGCGCAAATAGGGAAGCAGCTTCGCCCCGGCCAGCACACCGAACACGGCAAACTCGGCGAGCGGCTCGGCGTGCACGCCGGCCGAAGTGGTGAACGTGATGCGGGCAAGAGCCTCGGCGTCGAGCTTCGCGGCCTTCACCTGCTGGCCGCCGCCCGCCGGGATGGTGTGCACCCAGCGCAGAGCGGGATTGGCTGCCACGGTGCGTCCCAGAGCCGTGCCGGAGTGGTCTGGCACGCCGAACAGCACCTCTGCGGTGTCGACGATGGCCTCGAAGCGGCTCTGCTCGTCGGGAGTGCGTTTGTGCCGGATCATCCAGTTCTCTGAGGGAGTGCCGAGCAGCTCGGGCTCATACACGACATCGAGGCGCGGCTCGCGAGTGCGGAGCAACTCGATGTTCTCGGGTGTTTGGGCGGTGCCCACTACGACGCGCAGTTGAGTCATTTGTCATCCGTTCTGCGAGGTACTCCTGCCGCAGAACGGCATCGAGCCAACGCTAGCCTGGACGTATGGCGTCCCACGACGAAACACAGTCCCCCCAGGCAAACATCGGCGTTGTCGGACTGGCGGTGATGGGCTCCAATCTGGCCCGCAACCTCGCCAGCCGCGAGGGCAACACGGTGGCGATCTTCAACCGCAGCTACGAGAAGACGCAGACTCTGATGGATGAGCATCCCGAGGCTGGCTTCGTGCCCAGCCCGGACTACGCCGCCTTTGCCGCGTCGATCACGAAGCCGCGCACCGCGCTGATCATGGTGCAGGCTGGCAAGGGAACGGATGCCGTCATCGACGAGCTGTGCAAGGTCTTTGAGCCCGGCGACATCATCATCGACGGCGGCAACGCGCTCTTCACCGACACCATCCGCCGCGAGAAGGCGGTGCGCGAGCACGGCATCAACTTCGTGGGCGCGGGCATCTCGGGCGGCGAGGAGGGCGCTCTCAACGGCCCCTCGATCATGCCCGGCGGCTCGGATGAAGCGTGGAAAACGATCGGCCCGATCCTGGAGTCGATCGCCGCCGTCGCCGAGGGCGAACCCTGTGTCACCCACGTGGGACACGACGGCGCCGGCCACTT
>JBDUBG010000113.1:0-8263 GCA_040004215.1 Pseudolysinimonas sp.
CATGGTGGAGAAGCAATCGATTCTTGGGCGCATTTCGACGCTCGTGCGGGCCAACATCAACGCCCTGATCGACCAGGCCGAAGACCCCCAGCTCATGCTCGACCAGCTCGTGCGCGACTACACGAACAGCATCGCCGAGGCCGAAAGCGCTGTCGCCACCACGATCGGCAACCTCCGCCTGATGGAGCAGGACCACGCCGCCGATATCGCCGCAGCTCAGGACTGGGGCCTGAAGGCCCAGGCCGCAAGCGCCAAGGCCGACGAGCTGCGCGCCGCGGGCAATGCCGCAGACGCCGACAAGTTCGACAACCTGGCCAAGGTCGCGTTGAGCAAGCAGATCGCCAGCGAGAACGAGGCCAAGCAGGCCGAGCCGACCATCGCCTCCCAGAACGCCGTCGTCGATCAGTTGAAGACAGGCGTGCAGCAAATGCACGACAAGCTCGACCAGCTGATCTCGAAGCGCGACCAGCTTGTCGCCCGAGCCAAGACGGCCGACGCACAGACTCAGGTGCACGACGCGATCAAGAGCATCAATGTGCTCGATCCCACCAGCGAACTCGGTCGCTTCGAAGACAAGGTGCGCCGCTCAGAGGCGCAGGTTGCCGGTCAGCAAGAGCTCGACGCCTCGAGCCTCGACTCGCAGTTCGAGAGCCTCGACGACCTCGGCACCCAGGCGGAGGTCGACACTCGGCTCGCCGCGCTCAAGGCGGGCTCCCCCGCGCCCAAGGCTGTCACCTCGGGCGACTAGCTGTCTCGCTAGTCGGCAGGCTCCCAGAGCTGGATCGGGTTGCCTTCCGGGTCGGTAAGCGAGGCGAACCGGCCCATCGAGTATGCCCCGGGGTCCACCGTGACCTCGCTGCCTGCCGCGCGCAACTGTGCGACCATCCCGTCCAGATCGGCGACGCGAAAGTTGATCGCCCATGCGCGGTCGGGTTGGCCGAACTGATCGACGACGCCGTCCATCGCGGTGAAGGCTGTTTCTCCGGCCTCCTGCCGCCAGGACTGCGCCCCCTCGGTCTCGGGTACCGGATCGATGCCGAGACTGTCGCGGTACCAGCGGGCGAGAGCATCCGGATCGGTCGCGCGGAAGAAGAAGCCGCCGATCCCAGTGACCCTATGCATGGAGGGATCCTCTCAGATCGACGGATGTCGGCGGCACACACCCAGCATTCCGCGTTCGCCGTCTGGTGAGATGGAGCCATGACGACGATCGGATTCATCGGTTCTGGCAACATTGGCTCCTCGGTCGCGCGTGCCGCGATCGCGCGCGGCGACGAGGTGGTCCTCAGCAACTCTCGCGGTCCGCACACGCTGGACGAGTTGCTCGGCGATCTGGGCGAGCACGCTCGTGCAGGAACGACCGCCGAAGCTGCCGCCGCCGACCTGGTCGTGGTGTCCATTCCGTTCCGTGCCGTTCACGAGCTGGCGGTGGAGCCGTTCGTCGGCAAGATCGTGATGGATACCAACAACTACTACCCACAACGCGATGGAGTCTTCGACGAGGTCGAGAGCGGTGCCATCACCGTCTCAGGAGTGCTACAGCGCCACCTCGTCGGCGCGCAGGTCGTGAAGGCGTTCAACCACATCCGGGCGCTGGAGATCATCAGCACGGCCTCACCGAGTGGCACTCCAGGTCGCCGTGGCCTCGCGATCGCTGGCGACGACCCACACGCGAAGATCATGGTGACCGACTTCATTGACGGGATCGGTTTCGACGTCGTAGACGCCGGGACACTCGCTGAGAGCTGGCGCATCGACGCCGGGACACCTGGCTACGGGCCCGAGCTCACCGCAGCAGAACTCGAAGCTGCCTTGGCTGCCGCTGTTCGGGGCGAGGCAAGCTGAAAAGCCAGCACCCGCGGTGAGCCTGTCGCGTCTTAGAGTGTCTGCGTGACTGCCACTTTCGTTGTCGTGCCCCAGTGGCAGGGCTCTCCGTCGTCACGTGCGATGCGGCTCGCCGAGGGCGCGGCAGCAATCCGCGCAGACCTGCCGTCGAACGGCACCCGCGAGGTCGTGGTCCCGCTCGAGGCTGGCGACGATCAGGGCACCGGAATTGCCCGGTTCAGTTCGCTCCAGCTGGTGCGGGAACGTCTGCGCGACACGCTCAGCGAACTGGATGACGCGGCCGTCGTGATCGGCGGGGACTGCGGCGTCTCGTCCGCGGCCGTTGCGCACGCCGTCGCCGTCGCCGCGGACCGGGGCCGCGGTGATCTCGCGCTGATCTGGTTCGACGCCCATCCCGACCTCAACTCCCCCTCTACCTCACCGTCTGGGGCGTATGGCGGGATGGTGCTGCGCTCGATCGTCGACGACGGGCTCGTGCCCGCGGGACGGGTGCTGCTCGCGGGGGCACGCTACTGGGACCCGGGTGAGGATGCCTTC
Source organism: Pseudolysinimonas sp. (assembly GCA_040004215.1). Lineage (GTDB taxonomy): Bacteria > Actinomycetota > Actinomycetes > Actinomycetales > Microbacteriaceae > Lysinimonas. Next base: position 2,383 of record JBDUBG010000113.1, read on the forward strand.
GCCCCCGAAGCGGGCATCCGGGCGTTCACGGTTGACGAGGTCAGTAACCCGGCAGTCCTCGTGGATGCCGTGGCTGAGACCGACGCCCAGTCGGTCTACCTGCACATCGACTTGGACGTGCTCGACCCTGCCGAGATCGCGGGACTCCTCGACCCCGAACCGTTTGGGCTCAGCGCTGCAGCACTCGTCGCCACCATCAAGGCTCTGCGAGCGCGCTTCACCCTGGCTGGGGCGACGATCGCGTCCTACGCCCCGGCCGGTCCGGATGACATCGCCAACGATGCCCCCACGATTCTGCGTGTGATCGCGGCGCTGGGCCTGAACGCCTGAACTCCTGAACTCCTGAACGCCTGAAACAGACTGTTCGCCAGCCCGGTTGCCTCAGTCCGCCGCAGGCATCCGCTCTTGACGCCTTTACCGTGCAGAAATGATAGGACGGGCGCTATGCCGCCTGGATCACTGACTTTTGACTGGTTAAGTAGACGAAATCGACTTGAGGCGTTACATTTGCCAAGATAACGTCACTCTCGTCGGGAGAAGAAGACATGAACGAGTTAGATATCGGACGCCAGATAGTGGCTCGCCGGAAGCGCCTCAAGATCAGTCAGGAGCAATTGGCGCGTCTCGCAAATGTCAGCCGTAGCACGCTTTCTGCTCTCGAGACCGGGTCCGGAACGCGCGGGGCGACCATCGCGACGCTGACCTCAGTGCTCACGGTTCTCGGTCTTGCGGTGGGCATCGTCGAAGCCGAGCGCCCGTGACCGATGTCGACCCCGTAGACGTCGACGTCGCCGACGTCTACAAGGGATCTCAGATCGCAGGATCTCTGCGGCGAGACCGCGACGACGTGATCTTCGAGTACAACGATGCCTACGTGCAGACGTCGTTCCCCGCGGTAGCCACGACCCTTCCCAAGCGTTCGGCCGAGTATCGAGAACGGGGAGGTGCCATACCAGCCTATTTCGCAGGATTGCTCCCGGAAGGGCGCCGACTGACGGCCATCCAAGCGGCTCTGAAAACTTCTCCCGACGATGAGTTCAGCCAGATTGTGGCAATCGGCTCAGACTGCATCGGCGACGTACGCGTGCTGGCGCATGGCGCTCTGGTCGATGAGCCACCAGCCGCCCGGATCCACAAGCTGCCCACTCCAGATGAGGTCAGCTTTCGAGAGCTTTTCTCCGATCTCCTCGGTCGACCACTCGACGGGCCATCGATTGCGGGAGTTCAGGACAAGATCAGTCAGCAGATGATCTCGCTTCCCGTCTCCGGGGTATTTGGCCCGGCCATCATCAAGCTCGCCCCGCCAGATCTTCACCGGCTCGTCGAGAACGAGGCATTCTTCCTCGATGTCGCTCGCGCCTGCGGCCTCGAAGTGGCATCCGCACAGGTCATTCATGACCGCACTGGTGAATCGGCACTCGTCGTCAATCGTTTCGATCGAGCGCGAGTGGCCGGACAAGACGTCTCGATTGCCCAAGAGGACTCCGTGCAACTCGCCGGTCGATGGCCTTCGGCAAAGTACCAAATGAGCGCTCGCGACGTATTCGCCGCCGTGGCGGGGGTCGCCACTGCTCCCGTCGTGGAGGTGTCGCGACTGGTGCGACTCTTTGCCACCAGCTACATCATTGGCAACGGCGATCTTCACGCGAAGAATGTCAGCGTCTACTGCTCGGAGGGCATTTGGCGACTCACTCCTGCCTACGACATCGTCAGCACCCTCCCCTATGGGGATCGCACTATGGCATTGCTGACGGAGGGTCGCCGCGACAGCTTGCGCGCGATGGACTTCGTCGTGCTCGCCGGACGACACCAGGTTCCTGAGGCGGTCACTCGAAGAATATTGGTCGAAGTTGCGACCGCCTGCTGCCACCTCATTGACCATGCTGACGACATCGGGCTCGACGCGAAGAAGACCTCTGAATTGATCCGGGTGGTCAGGAATCGCGCCAGCGAACTGACGAAGGCGAAGTAGCGAAACTCAGCCACGCTGACGAGTGTCCGCCCGCCACGACACTGTGAAAGGGCACCCCTTCTGTCACTCGATCGCAGATGATGGATGCATGACCTCTCGTGAGTTCGATCTGATCGTTATCGGTGCCGGCGCGATCGGCGAGAACGTCGCAGACTTCGCCGTGAAGGGCGGCCTCACCGCCGCGCTCGTCGAGGCGGAGTTGGTGGGCGGTGAATGCTCGTACTGGGCGTGCATGCCGTCGAAGGCGTTGCTGCGGGCAGGAACGGTGTTGCGTGCTGCCCTCGACGTGGATGGCGCCAAGCAGTCAGTGTCGGGCGGGGTCGACCCGCGCGGGGTGCTGCGTCGACGCGACACGATCGTGCACAACTGGGACGACGCATCTCAAGTCGCATGGGTGAAGGGTGCTGGCATCGAACTGATCCGCGGTCACGCTCGCTTCAGCGGACCGAAACAACTCACTGTCACTGCCGCCGACGGAACGGTGACTGAACTCACCGCTCGCCATGCCATCACGGTGAGCACCGGGAGCGCAGCGCTGCTTCCCGAGATTCCGGGGCTCGCAGATGTGCGGCCGTGGACCAGCCGCGAGGCGACAAGCGCCAAGCACGTCCCCGCGAGTCTTGCCGTTCTGGGCGGTGGGGTGGTCGGCTGCGAGATGGCGACCGCCTATGCGTCGATGGGATGTCGCGTGACGCTGCTCTCGCGCGCACCGCTGTTGAGCAATCTCGAGCCCTTTGCCGGAGAAGCCGTACAGGCCTCACTCAGCAAGCTCGGCGTCGACGTGCGGATCGGCGTCGACACCGCCTCGACCCACCGCACCGAGAAGAACGTCGTGATTGAGCTGACCGACGGATCGCGCGTGATCGCCGAAGAGCTGCTCGTCGCGATCGGCCGCACGCCCCGCACCGAAGATCTCGGGCTCGAGACGATCGGACTCACCCCCGGCCACTGGCTCGCGGTCGATGACACGATGCTCGTCAAGGGCTTCGACTGGCTCTATGCCACCGGCGATGTCAACCACCGCGCACTGCTCACTCATCAGGGCAAGTACCAGGCACGAGCCGCAGGCGACGTCATCGTCGCGCGGGCGAAGGGCGAGCCCATCGACGATGCACCATGGGGGCGTCATGTTGCGACGGCCGACATCGAAGCGGTTCCCCAGGTGACGTTCACCGATCCCGAAGTGGCGTCGGTGGGGCTCACTGCCGAGGCGGCACAGAAGGCCGGCTACGACATCCGGGTCATCGACTACGACCTGAGCTGGATCGCGGGCGCCAGCGCCCTGGCGGATCACTACGAGGGTCATGCCCGAGCCGTGATCGACGCGGAACACGAGGTGATCATCGGGGTCACCTTCGTCGGCCCCGAGGTGGGCGAGATGCTGCATGCCGCCACCATCGCCGTCGTCGGCAAGGTGCCGCTCAAGCGGCTGTGGCACGCGGTTCCGGCGTACCCGACCCTCAACGAGGTGTGGCTGCGCTTTCTCGAGACAGACGGTCGCGGCACGGCGTGAGATTCGTCGCCACTCCGTATGTAGCGCCGATCGACCCCGGCCGGCTCGCGCGCGGAATGGCGCGGTTCATTGCGGCAGCGGTGCGGGTGCCCGGTTTGCGTGCGTTCTTGTTGCTGCCGGCGGTCGCCCGACCCGGATACTGGTTCGTCAGTTTTGCGGCCTTCGTGTGGGGCTGCCTGATGCTGGGCCACTGGGGTCGCCGCCGCGGAGTGTTCTCGTTCATCGCGATGCCGCGCTGGGCGTTCGGGCGCGGCGGCACCACCGTCGGTGCGATCTATTTCACGACAGACGACACCCGCGAGGCGGTGCTGGAGCATGAACTCGTGCACACCCGGCAATGGAAGAAATACGGCCTGTGTTTTGTGCCGCTCTACATTGCTGCGGGATCCAACGCCCTCGGAAACCGGTTCGAGGTTGAGGCCGGTCTGGCTCGCGGCGGCTACGTCTGAGAGGGTGACAAGCGAGCTAGCTGTTGGTGAGCATGCGCGCCCGACGATCGCCAGATATCCAGGCGTAGACGCGGTGCTCGCGGTCGAACTCGCTCGGAAGCATCTCGCCGAGCCAGGCGTCGACAGCAGCCTGCAGTTGCTGACCGCGGTCGCGGCGCAGCCAGGTGATACAGAAACGTCCCGGTGCCGCCAGCTCACGGATGCCGCTCTCGTCGTCAACGACAATGAACACCTGGCCGCGGGCCTTGGCTGGCAGGGTGGCGAGGGCGGTCTCGACGAGCTCGACGTCTGCGACCTCGGCGGCGAGCAGCACGAGGTCGCCGTCGCCCGGGCTCCAGGCGATCGCGTCGACCAGCAACTCCGAGAGCATCACGTGCCCAGTATAGGCATGCCTAACCTAAGTTCCGCCGAGAATAGGACGGAGCCCCCTACCCCTCGGTTGCACGCCCCCGCTACTCTCACGTCATGACGACGCGACCCAGCATGCTCGCCTTCACTGTGCTCGCCTTCGGCGTGGTCGCGGCCCTCACCGGATGCGACGACAAGCCAAGCGACAAGGTCACCACACCCGCTGCGCAGGCCAGCACCCCGGCATCGCCGACATCCACCCCCTCGGCGACCCCCACCGCGGCGCCGCCCCAGGCCGCCAGTTGCGAGAATCTGGTGAATCCCACGACCCTGACCGAATTCGCGGGCAACGGGAGCCTCATCACCCCGCCAGCCACCTTCTCCACCAAGCTTCATGACGAGGGGAATGCCTACGCATCATTCTTCGACGCCGGCGGAGTGCTCTGCCAGGTCGCCGCATCCGGGGCAATGGAAGCCTCAGAGATGTATGGCTGGGCTCCGCTCGTCGAATCCAACGCCGTCGCCCTGCAGTCGTCGCTCACCTCAGAGGGCTGGACCGTGAGCGCAGCGAGCGCTGGCACGCTTTACAGCCTTAATGTCGAGGCCGATGACATCGTGCGACGTTGCCTGTTCACGAACACCGAGATGGCGTGCGCTCTCACCGACACACGGCTCGCTGAGGTGCTGGCGAACGCCCCGAGCTAGTCACCACGGGGGCGGATTACCACTGGGGCGGATGCCGCTCCTGCCAATTCAGGCGGCGCTCGAGTTGGGCGCCGATGGCGAGCAGCACGTCCTCGCCCCCCGGTCGCCCGATCAGCTGCACGCCCATCGGCAGGCCGCCCTCAGTCACGTGCACTGGCAAGGTGATGGCGGGCAGTCCCGACACGTTCACGAAGCTGGTGAACGGCGTGTACTGCACCTGCTGGCCGAAGTTGCGCAGGGCATCCTCGGCGTCGTACCAGCCGATCGGGCGCGGGGTCATGGCCAGAGTCGGAGTGAGCACCGCGTCGAAGCGGGCCAGCTGCCGAATGAGTCGGCGCTCGTACTTGGTGAGCCAGCCGAGCGCTGCCGCCAGTTCGCGGGCGCCCAGTCTGCGGCCGGTTTCGACCAGCCAGCGGGTGAGGGGTTCGACCTGGTCCAGCTGCTTGCCCTCGATCGGGATGCCGGCCGCGCCGCCCTGCCAGAGCGTGATGAACGCGGGGGCGTACCCGTCTTCTGGCTCGAGCGAGAACTCCTCGAGGCCGTGACCGATGGAATCCAGCTGCTCGCGTGCGATCCGCAAGGCGTCGTGCGCCTCGGGCTCGACGACGAGTTCGTACGCGGTCTCCCAGGGCGAGCTCGTCGTCACGCCCAGCTGGAAGCGACCCTCGCCACGGACCGCGGCGTTGAGGTAGGCGCCCCCGTCCCAGCTCGGTGCTCTCGTCGCGTAGTCGAGGCGGCCGTCGCCGACCATCGCGTCGGCGAGCAGCGCCGCGTCGGTCACCGTGCGCGCGAGCGGCCCCGCCACGGCAAGACCGCCCAGGTTCGTGAAGCCCGAGCTGGCCGGGATGCGGCCGCGCGACGGTTTCAGCCCGACCAGGCCGGTGGCGGCCGCCG
>JBDUBG010000392.1:0-2467 GCA_040004215.1 Pseudolysinimonas sp.
GGCAGGCATCCGCGAGGCCTTCGACGGCCTGCGAGAACTGCCACATCACCTCGGGATTCTCGGGTGAGCCGAAGTTCAGGCAGTCGCTGACCGCGACCGGGGTCGCACCGGTGACGGCGACGTTGCGGTACGCCTCGGCGAGGGCAAGTTGGGCTCCGAGGTAGGGGTCGAGGTACGCGTAGCGCCCGTTCGCGTCGGTGGCGAGGGCGACCCCGAGGCCGGTCTCTTCGTCGACGCGGATCATTCCCGCGTCATCCGGGTAGCTGAGCGCGGTGTTGCCGAGCACGTAGCGGTCGTACTGGCTGGTGATCCAGCTCATGTCTGCCAGGTTGGGGCTGCCAACCATGGCGAGCAGCTGTGCTTTGAGCGCTGGACCGTCGGTCGGCCGGGGCAGCGAGGCTGCGGAGTCGGCGTTGAGCGCGTCGATCCAGGTGGGCCGCGAGATCGGGCGGTCATAGACCGGGCCGTCGATCGCGACCGTACGGGGGTCGACATCCACGATCGTCTCGCCGTGCCAGGTGATGATCAGCCTGCCGGTGTCGGTGACCTCGCCGAGCACGCTGGTCTCGACATCCCACTTGTTGGTCACCGCCAGGAAGCCCGCGAGTTTGCCCGGCTCGACGATCGCCATCATGCGCTCTTGGCTCTCGCTCATCAGGATCTCTTCGGCGGTCAGGCTCGGGTCGCGCAGCAGCACCTCGTCGAGCGAGACCTGCATGCCGCCGTCGCCGTTGCTGGCGAGCTCGCTGGTCGCGCACGAGATGCCAGCCGCGCCGAGATCTTGGATGCCCTGCACCAGATCGCCGGCGAACAGTTCGAGGCAGCACTCGATCAGCACCTTCTCGGCGAAGGGGTCGCCGACCTGCACCGCGGGGCGCTTGGTCGGGCCGCCGGCTGAGAAGGTGTCCGAGGCGAGAATGGATGCCCCGCCGATCCCGTCGCCACCGGTGCGAGCCCCGAAGAGCACCACCTTGTTGCCCGCGCCCTTGGCGTTCGCCAGATGCAGGTCTTCGTGCCTCAGCACGCCGACCGCCAGCGCGTTGACCAGCGGATTGGCCTGGTAGATCGGGTCGAACCAGGTCTCGCCGCCGATATTCGGGAGCCCGAGGCAGTTGGCGTAGAAGCTGATGCCGCTCACGACACCGGGAACCACCCGCGCCGTGTCAGGATGGTCGATCGCGCCGAAGCGCAGCGCGTCCATCACGGCGACTGGCCGCGCGCCCATCGAGATGATGTCGCGCACGATTCCGCCGACGCCGGTCGCAGCACCCTGGAACGGCTCGATGTAGCTCGGGTGGTTGTGGCTCTCGATCTTGAAGGTGACGGCCCAGCCCTCGCCGATATCCACCACACCGGCGTTCTCGCCCATGCCGACCATGAGGTTCTTGGTCATCTCGGGGCTGACCTTCTCGCCGAACTGGCGCAACCACACCTTGCTGGACTTGTACGAGCAGTGCTCGCTCCACATCACCGAGTACATGGCGAGCTCGCCGCTGGTGGGGCGCCGTCCGAGGATCGACTTGATGCGCGCGTACTCGTCGCTCTTGAGTCCGAGGGCCGCGTACGGCTGCTCCTTCTCAGGGGTGGCGAGGGCGTTGGCGACCGAGTCGAGCGCGCGGCCTGCGGTGCTGGTGGTTGCGGCGTCCGTCACGGGTTCCATCCTCCCAGACCGTGACCGGCTGCGCGGACTACCGTGAATCGGATGATCCCGTTCGCACTCCGTTCCTGGCCCGCTTTCGCTATCGCGTCCGTGGCGGCGCTGCTCGTCGCCATCGTGCTCGTCGGCGTCGTCGCGCTCGCCGTGCGCGGGGTCTCCCGCCGTCGACGCTGGCAGGGCGACCCGGTCGCTCACCTGCGCATCCCGTTCCGCGCGCTCGTGATCGTGGTGCTGCTGTGGATCGCGTTCGCAGTTACCTGGCCCCTCGCCTCGTGGCAGGCGCACGTGGGTCACGGGTTCCAGATCCTCACCATCGTCGCGGGCGGCTGGTTCGTGGCCGCGCTGCTCGGGGCACTCATCGCGCACGCGATGAACCGCTACAACGTCGACGTCATCGACAACAGGATCGCCCGCAAGGTGCGAACGCAACTCGCGATCGTGCGCAGGCTGTTCTTCGTCATCGTGGCGATCGTCGCGCTCGGAGCCGTGCTGCTCACCTTCCCGGCGGTCCAGGCGGTGGGGACCTCGGTGCTCGCGTCCGCCGGCGTGGTGAGCGTGATCGCCGGTCTCGCGGCGCAATCGACCCTGGCGAACGTGTTCGCGGGCATCCAGCTGGCGTTCTCCGATGCGATCCGCGTCGATGACGTGGTCGTCGTCGAGACGCAGTGGGGCCGCATCGAGGAGATCACCCTCAGCTACGTGGTCGTGCACATCTGGGACGACCGCCGGATGGTGCTGCCCTCGACCTACTTCACGACCACACCGTTCGAGAACTGGACGCGCTCCTCGAGCGAGCTACTCGGAGCGGTC
>JBDUBG010000044.1:0-8221 GCA_040004215.1 Pseudolysinimonas sp.
TCCTCTCGAGCGAGCGCCGGTGTCGCTCGGATAAGCTCGCTCGGTTGCACGGATTTCGAGGGAGGTGTGACGTGACCAACCTGTCTCAGTTGTCCGGCGAGAGCCGGCTCGCCGCCCGGGCCGACGTGGTGCGCGACGGCGGACGGTTCGCGCTCGCCGCGCCGGGGGTAACCCGCGTCGAAGCGATGGCCGACGACCTGCGCCGCGTCCGCGTCGCCCTTGATCGATTTTCCATCTCCTACCTGCTGGTGCGTGGTGACGACGACAGGCCGGTCATCGCCGTCGACCGCACCGCGCGCGCAGAGGTGGAACACGCCTTCGCGGAGGAGTTCGCCGACGAACCGTTCTATGCGCGCGTCGATTTCGGCGGGAAGCGGTCGGAGCGCTTGCTCGCGCTCGGCCGGCTTCCGGGCGACAATGCCGACCTGTTCCTGCTCTACCGACGTCGGCTTCGCGAGACTCGCGTGGGCTGGAGGGCCGCCGAAGCCGCGGTGCGGTTCGAGTTCTGGTCATTCGGCGAGTTGGAGATCATCGCCCCGCGACCCAACGCGCTCACCCGGAGCCGCATCCCGCGTCTCGATGCCGTGCTGACGAGCATCGAGCGCGAAGGAGAGAGCTGGCCCACTCTGGCGGGGATGTTCGATGACCATGCCGACGACGTCGACTTTGACATCGACATCGTGTTCTCCTGGGTCGACGGCGCGCACGCTGGACACGTCGAGGAGCGGCGCACCCTCATGGCGGGGGTTGACCCCAACGGGACCGACGAGGGTCCGGCACGTTATCGACAGATCGACGAACTGCGCTACGCGCTCCGCAGCGTGCATGCCTTCGCGCCGTGGGTGCGGCGGATCTTCATTGCCACCGATTCCCCCGCACCGGCCTGGCTCGATCCCGATGACCCGCGGGTGCGCATCGTGCGGAGCGAGGAGTTCTTCGCCGACCCCGCTGCACTGCCCACCTTCAACTCGCACGCCATCGAGAGTCAGCTGCACCACATCCCCGGCCTGGCCGAGCACTTCCTCTACTCGAACGACGACATGTTCTTCGGGCGCCCTGTTTCGCCGATGATGTTCTTCTCGCCGGGTGGGGTCTCCCGGTTCGTCGAAGCCACGACTCGCATTGGGCTCGGTCAGTCTGGCCCTGAACGCTCAGGGCACGACAATGCGATGCGTGTGAACCGCACCCTCCTCCGCGAGCGATTCGGGCGCACCATCACGCGGCACCTCGAGCACTGCCCGGCGCCGTTGCGTCGCAGCGTGCTCGCGGAGCTGGAGCGTGAGTTCCCCGCAGACTTCTCACGAACAGCAGCCTCGCGATTCCGCTCAGCCGAAGACATCTCCGTGACCAACTCGCTGTACCACTACTACGCGTTGCTGACGGGGCGAGCTGTCACGCAGACCGGCCTCCGCGTGCGATATGTGGAGACCACGCTCGCCGGTAGCGCCGCTGAGTTGCGCCAACTCGAGCGCCGCCGCCGCCACGAGATGTTCTGCCTCAACGACGGCAGCGATCCTGAGATCTCAGAGGATGTCCGGATCGCCGCGGTCACGTCATTTCTCGAGCGGTACTTCCCCGTTCCGGGACCGTGGGAACTGCCGGCATCCTGACTGCGAGCTAGCGCCTAAGCCGTGAGTCAGGCGCCGACGAGTTGGATCGGCCGGGTGCGGGTGTCGTCTGAGGACGGCCCGGCGAGATCAATGCCACGCGCGTTGAGACGACGGGCGCTCTCCCCGGCATCGACATACTGGAGCGCCGCCGTCTTCTCGAGCGGGACCACGGAGTGCAACACCGTCGTCGGGTAGACATGGACGAGATTGAACGACCGGCCGCCGTCTCGGGGCCGGGTGCCGCCCTCTGGCACCAGCAGATCCTGGGTGTAGCAGGACGCAGAGGCGACCGAGACCGGGATTCCCGCAAATGTCGCGGTCGACGAATAGTGCAGGTGCCCGGCAAGGATCGCGCGCACGTCGCTGCCCGTGAGCACCTGGGCAAGCCTGGATTGGTCGCGCAACTCGACCGAGACCGCGAGGTCGAGCACACTCGGAATCGGCGGATGGTGCATCGCGAGGATCGTACCGTCGAGAGCGGGGCGAGCCAGTTCATCGGCGAGCCAGGCGAGCTGAGAGTCGTCGAGTTCGCCGTAGTGCTCCCCGGGAACGCTCGTGTCGAGCATGATGACGCGGAGCCCGTTGAACCACATCACGTGATCGACAGGCCCCTCGCCGCGCATCCCGCCCATGAGCTCGGAGCGGAACGCGGCCCGATTGTCATGGTTGCCCATGCCCCACACGATCTTGGCGCCGAGTCGCTCGGCGACCGGTTCGGCGAGCGCGGCGAGTTCGGCGTAGGCGGCGGCCTCGCCGTGGTCGGCGAGATCGCCGGTGAAGATGATGGCCTCTGGATGACGCCCGGTGCGCTCGAGCGCTTCGAGCATCTCGCGGAGCTGCGCGACGCTGTCGACTCGGTCGTACAAGCGACCCTCTCCCGTCAGAAGGTGAGTGTCGCTGATGTGAACGAGGACGTGATCTGGCCGTGGATATTCGGCCTGTCGCCGGGACATGCGTCCATGCAATCAGACTCGGGTGAAAGCCAGCGGAGACACTCCCCGAACTGACGATGAATTCGTGTTGCCCGGCGGGCGCGCTCCCACCACGAATCGCGTCGGGACGTCGTACGGGCGGTCGTGACGTCGCGCTGAGTTCGCGACTCGGATACGTTCAACACACCCCTGAGGTCCGACGAGAGGAATAGCGATGGCGAAAGCACCAGCAGGCTGGTACGACGACGGGACCGGGTCTGGAGCCAAGCGATGGTGGGACGGCGAAAAGTGGACTGAGGAGAGGCAGGAGACGGCCGCCGTGAACAGCGCCGCTGCGCTCGTCGAGCACATCAGGTCCGAAGCAGTTTCAGGGAGCAACCCGCGACCCGCGCCCAATGGAATGAGTTACGTGGTGCTCCAGGTCGTGCTGAAGGAAAAGCTCTGGGGAACCGGATCGGGAAACCTCACTGAGCTCGAGAAGGCAATCAACGCGCAGGCTTCACTTGGCTATCGACTTCACACCATCACGACGTCGGCCTCCGGAAGCAAGGGGCTGGGCGGCGGCGACCGCATCCAGGCCACGTTGGTCTTCGAGCGACTGACCTGATCGGAAGGAGCATATGAGCACCGACAACATCCGGCCGCTTGAAGATGCAATCGAGACGGACTTCGCCGCCAAGATGAGCTACGGCTCGTACTTGAGCCTCGATACCCTGCTCGGCTCCCAGAACCCTCTCAGCGCGCACCACGACGAGCTGCTTTTCATCGTGCAGCACCAGACCACCGAACTTTGGCTCAAGCTCGTTCTCCACGAGCTCGAGTCGGCTCGCTCACTGCTGGCGGCAGACGACCTGCGTAGTGCGGTGAAGCGATTGGCGCGCATCAAGCAGATTCAAGAGGTGATGACCAAGCAGTGGTCGGTCCTCGCGACTCTGACTCCCACCGAATACGCCGAGTTCCGTGGCTCGCTCGGCAGCTCTTCCGGTTTTCAGTCGTACCAGTACCGCGCCGTCGAGTTCGCGCTCGGCAACAAGAACGCGGCGATGCTGAAGCTGTTCGCCAGCGACCCCCTGGCGCTTTCGATGCTCGAGCGCGAGTTGCACGCGCCGACCCTCTACGACGAGTTTCTCCGTCTGCTGGCGCGCCGGGGACTCCCGATTCCCCGCGAGATACTTGAGCGCGATGTCTCCCAGCCGTACACGGAGCACGCCGACCTCATCCCCGCCATCAGGACGATCTACGAGAACGCCACCGAGCACTGGGATCTCTATGAGGCCTGTGAGGAGCTCGTGGACCTCGAAGACAACTTCCAGTTCTGGCGCTTCCGACACTTGCGCACCGTCACCCGCACGATCGGGATGCGGGTGGGCACCGGCGGTTCGAGCGGCGTCGACTTCTTGCAGCGCGCGTTGAGCCTGACCTTTTTCCCCGAGCTCTATAGCGTTCGGACCTTGATCGGCTCATGACGTCGCCGCGCTCGCGAACCTTCGCCGTCGAGCTCTACGGATTTCCTGCCGCTCGCGGGCGAGTCGCGATCGAATGCGGCGATCGCGGCTTTCGCGTCGCCGGGAGCGCACAGGACTTCCCGGGTATCCCCCAGGTCGACGGCACCGCATTCCCGGGGTTCATGGATTCGCACGTCCACCTGGGGCTGATCGACAGGTCCGAACTCGGGGTCTCCGGTATCACGCGGGTTCTCGACCTGGGCTGGGACCCGATCGAGGCTCGCCAGTGGGCGCAAGACGATTCCGCCGGTATCGCGATCGAGTATGCCGGCGCATTCATTACCGCTCCCGGCGGCTACCCGGTCGACCGCGCATGGGCTCCCCCCAGGAGCACGTTCGAGGTGAGTGACGCTGCTGCCGCGGAAGCCGCAGTGCAGCGGATGAGCGCGGCCGGCGCATCCGTGATCAAGGTCAGCAGCAACTCTGTCGCGGGCCCGGTGCATTCCGACAAGGTGCTCGAGACGATCGTCAGCAGCGCGCGCGAGGTGGGGCTGCCCGTCGTCGCGCACGCCGAAGGGCCGGGTGAGGCGGTGCGGGTCGCGCGAGCGGGGGTCTCGATGCTCGCCCACGCGCCGTTCAGTGAAACGCTCAGCGACGTGACGCTCCTCACGATAGCTGACCGTATGACGTGGATCTCCACGCTGGACATCCACGGGTGGGGCGCGCCAAACGCCGATGCCGAGCGGGCCGAGGACAACCTCCGACGCTTTGTTCAGCTAGGAGGGCGAGTCAGGTACGGCACTGACCTCGGCAACGGCGACTTGCCGGTGGGTGTGAACCTCCGCGAGGTGGCTGCGCTCGCGCGTGCCGGGCTGACCACTCGCCAGGTGATCGACGCATTGCTTCCGGCACCCGAGCGTCGCGACCTGAGGCGCCTCAACCTTCTGCCCGGCAGTCAATCGTCCGTGTCTGGCGATCCGGCGCAACTCCAGAATCTCTCGGCACTAACCGTCAGCAACATCGAGGAGTACCTGCAGTGATACCTGAGACAGCCGGATTTGCAATCAACAGTGCCGACATGGAGGTCTGGACCCAGAAGGCAGCCGACCTCGACGCTGCGGACGTGCTCGCGGCATGCGCCGACGCGTTCATCGATGCACCGGGCGTGAGCGCGTACCTGGACGGCAATTCTCTGGGCCGCCCGCTCGCGGCGACGGTGGGCAGGCTCGAATCGTTCGTGCGCACCGAATGGGCCTCGCGGTTGATCAGGTCGTGGGATGAGCTGTGGTTCGAGCTGCCTCGGACGCTCGGCGACCGGATCGGCCGGATCGCGCTTGGGGCGGCAGGCGGACAGACCGTCGTCGCCGATTCGACGACCGTCCTGCTCTACAAGCTCGTGCGCGCCGCAGCCGAGTTCGATCGCTCGCGCCAGCACATCGTCATCGACGATGACAACTTCCCGACCGACCGATTCGTGGTCGAAGGCATCGTGGCCGAGCTCGGCATGTCGATCGACTGGATCAAGGTCGATCGTGAGGCCGGCGTCAGCGTCGAGCAGGTTCGGCAGATCGTCGGTCCCGACACTGCTCTCGTCCTCCTCAGCCACGTCGCGTACCGGTCGGGCTACATCGCTGACGCCGAGGCCATCACGCACGCCGTCCATGACGCGGGAGCCCTCATGGTGTGGGACCTGTGCCACTCGGTCGGCGTCGTTCCGATGGAGCTCGACGCGTGGGGCGTCGACATCGCGATCGGCTGCACATACAAGTACCTCAACGGCGGCCCCGGCTCCCCGGCCTTCGCCTACGTCAATCAGCGACTTCACGCCTCGCTCATTCAGCCGATCTGGGGGTGGATGGGGGATTCAGATCCGTTCCTCATGGGTGAGCGATACAAGCCGGCCGCCGGAGTGCGTCGGTTCATCAGCGGCACGCCCCCGGTCCTCGGGATGCTGGCGATGAATGACATGCTCGATCTCATCGACTCCGTCACGATCAGCGCGGTGCGCGCCAAGTCCGTCGCGATCACCGAGTTCGTCATCGAGCTGTACGACGAGATGCTCGCGCCTCTGGGGGTCCGCCTCGTCACGCCCCGGGCCAGCGAGCGGCGCGGGAGCCACGTGACGCTGGCGCATCCCACCTTCCGCGAGGTCACTGCTCGGCTCTGGCAGATGGGCATCATCCCCGACTTCAGATCGCCGGACGGCATACGGATCGGGCTCTCACCGCTCAGCACCACATTCGCGGAGGCGCTACGCGGCGTCACCGCGATCCGCACGGCTCTCACCTCAGCGTCCGCTCAGTAATATTCATCACCAAACAAAGAGGTCACATGGGGTCGATTCTTGACGACATCGAGTCTCGGCCCGGCAGCACCATTTCCGTGCTCCGCACGGTGATCGGGCTCTACCTGCGGCGCCTGGACGGCTCGATTTCGATCGCGAATCTCGTCGGCCTCATGGAAGACCTGGGGGTTGCAGACAGCCTCACCCGCACCGCGGTCGTGCGACTCAAAAAGAAGGGCATGCTCATCGCCGAGCGCAAGCCGGTCATCGGGTATCGGTTGAATCCGGATGCCCTGCCGATGCTTGCGAGCGGCGACCGTCGGATCTTCACTATTCGCTCCATGGCTGAGGGCGACCCGTGGTGCCTGATCTCCTTCTCCATCCCGGAGCAGCTCCGCGACCGCCGACACCAGTTGCGACGCCGACTTCACTGGATCGGATGCGGCACGGTGTCCCAGGCGCTGTGGATCTGCCCCGACTACCTCGCTCAGGAGGTGGAGGACATCCTCGAGGACGTCGGCGTGCGGTCGTTCGCGACCACGTTTCGCGCCGAACAGCCGAGAGTGGCCGGTCAGCTCACCGATGCGGTCGCCAGTTGGTGGGATCTGGACGCACTTCGCGAAGCCCACCTGGAATTCCTGGATGCGGTGGACGGCCTCGTCAGCAACAGGCCACTCACCCCGCGCGAGGCCTTTGCGAACTACGTGATGCTCATTGACCGCTGGCGCGTGATCCCGTACATCGACCCTGGTCTGCCCGCGAGTCTGCTTCCAGCCGACTGGCCGGGCAGCCGCAGTATCGACCTCTTCCGTGAGAAGTCTGCGCTGTTGGCAGACCCGGCGTGGGAGCACGTGTCGAAGACGGTCGGCCCAGGGCATCCTGCAATCAATCCCGCGGACGGCAAAGCGCGCGGCGGTACAGTGATGCCATGCCGATAGACCGGACGGACAGGGCGATCGTCGCGGAACTCGCCCTCGACTCGCGCCTGTCGATTCGGTCCGTCGCCGAACGGGTGCACATCTCGCGGACCGCCGCGCACAACCGCGTACAGAACCTCATCGCAACGGGCGTGCTCAAAGGCTTCGGTGCGCAGATTGACCGAAAATTGATCGGTCTCAACGTTGTCGCGATTGTGATCGTGAAGATTGGAAACGTGCCGTGGCCGGAGCTCGCCACTGCGCTCTCGCAGCTGCCCTATGTCGAGTCGGTTCTCGCCGTGAGCGGTGACATCGACTTCGTGCTGACCGTCAGTGCACCGGACCATGACCACCTGAGCGAAGTGGTCATGCGCCAGGTTCACGGAATGCCCGGGGTCGTGTCAACACGGTCCCACATCGTTTTGGATTCCCGGGATGGCACCGCGCCAGGAATTCGACGGGACGATTGGCACGATGGCATCGCTGAAGCGTGACAAATGGCTCTCATTTTCTTCGCTGAGCGCCGTCTGTAAACAGTTCAACGTGCGCACTCCCCCGTGGCGCGACCATGTCGCACGATTAGGCGATGAGCGACACAGCGTCGGCGCGCGAAGACCCCGCACGGCCGACAGAACTCCCGATCAGACTGATCGACGAGCAGGGAGTTGTGGTTCGCGGCAAGCGCGCGGCGGGCTTTGCGCTGCCAGACAGCACCGTGATGCTCGGACTGTACCGCCAGATGATCGTTGCGCGTCGATTTGAGGCGCAGGTCACCGCACTCACCCGTCAGGGTCGACTCGCGACCTATCCCTCAGCACTCGGACAGGAAGCCTGCGAGATTGCGTCTGTCGCTGCCCTGCGGTCCACCGACTGGTTGTTCCCCACCTACCGAGACACGATTGCGCTGCTCACTCGCGGAGTGCGCGCGTCAGAAATTCTTTCCTTCTTCCGTGGTGACTGGCACGTGGGGTTCGATCCGATGGAGCACCGCGTTTCACCACAGTCCACTCCGCTGGCGACCCAGGCGCTTCAT
>JBDUBG010000418.1:0-2453 GCA_040004215.1 Pseudolysinimonas sp.
GTCGGGCAGGGGAATCCGGAGCTTCAAATAGCGCTCGGATGTCGCGAGCCCGTGCGAGATCACCCGTTCCATCATGAGCGGGTCGATGTTGCCGCCGCTCAGTATGACGACAGTCGTGCCGGTTCCAGCTGGACGTGTGAGGAGAACGAGTCAATGGCACGAGATTCTGGCTACCGCGCAGCGGCAGCACCGCGGCGGCTCGTACTAGCTGACGGAACGTACGACGCCATCAAGGCGATGATCCTCGACCACGAGATCTCGCCCGGCGAACACGTCGGGATCGACGAACTGGCCCGCGACCTCTCGGTGTCACAGACACCGGTGCGCGAGGCGCTGGCTCGGTTGGAATCAGACGGCCTGGTCATCAAGATTCCCCTGCGCGGCTACGAGGCAACCGCCCTCCTGTCGGTCCAGCAATTTGACGAGCTCTTTCAGTTCCGCTCGCTCATCGAACCGTGGGCAGCCTCCGCAGCCTCGCGCCGCAGCACCCGACGCGACCTCGAGGCGTTGCAGGCAGAACTCGAACGCGCAGATCACATCGAACGCTCGACCAGCGACACCACGTATCCCAACTTCGTTGAACACGACACTCGGTTTCACGCGCTGGTCGCGCGTGCCTCAGGAAACACCTGGATCGAAGAGTCGTTCGTCAGGACCCACTGCCACATGCATTTGTTCCGCGTCTACAAGGCGTCGCTCAGCGACGAGGGCGCCGGTGGCGAGTTCGTGCGCAACATGTTCGCCGAGTACTACGAGAGCGGTAAGCGACCGCTTGCCCTGTTTGAGCATGAGCAGATCGTTGCCGCCATCGCCGGCGGCGCGGGCGACAGCGCGCATGAACTCATGCTGCATCACATCGAGTCGTCGCGTCAGCGCTTCATTCCGGCGGTCGAAGCGCTGAACGCAAAGTCCTGAGGCTGCCGTCCGCTAGTCCACCTGACGAGGCGTGATGAGTGGCGCCCAGTTCACCGGGTGCGACCACGGAGTCTCGTAGCTGGGCTGGTTGACGTAGCGCTCCATCGACAGTCGGATGCTCGCACCCGCACCCGGCGCCAGTTCGACCTGTACCCAGCGACCGTCGACGCGAGTCGCCACGCCGGCCGAGACGGATGCGTCGCCGAAGCGGTGCTCGCCGAACGATCCCGCCTGCACCACTACCGACCGCGGAGCAGACAGATCGAGGTTGACCAACTCGAGTTCGACGAAATCGGAGCCGATCGTCGTGACCAGCGCGCCCACATCGGCTGGCAGGCCTGGCCGCTTCGCCACAGCGTCGTAGTAGCGCACTGTCGCGTGCTGCAATCCACCGTGTGAGATGTGCATCGGCGCACCCCACATGGTCTGCACCAGCGACTCGAAGTAGACCGGGTTGAACTCCTGCCAGATGTGGATCGCGTAGCCGTCGATCTGCGCGTCGAGCGCCTCGGTGTGACCATCGATGTGATGGAGCGTGCCGAAGCCGGCCGGATCACCGTCGCTCGACCGCATCCGGCGCAACTGCTGCTCGATGAGAGCGACGTTGGTCTCGAGCGCAAGCTCGGGGAATCCCGGGTTCGTCCCGGTGGCGTATGCGTACCAGGCCGCGGTGTTGACGTTGAAGTGCTTGGCCGAGAACGGGACGATCGGATACCGCACCGCCGACCAGTCCGCGCCCTGACGCACCCGTTCGACGCGCTCGAGATCTTCGGCGGCCAGGCTCCGCGCCCAGAGATGGATCGGGTGCAGCGCCGCCTGCGGACGGTAGTCGGTCCACCCGCTGTCGAAATGCTTGTTCGGAGTGACCCAGCGGCCATCCTCCTCGCGGCCGAGCGCGAAGTTCGCGTCGAGTTGCTGGCGAGCCAGGGCAAGGTGCGACGCGTCGCCGGTGAGCAGCAACGCATTGACGCCGGCATTGAGCGACGGTTCGATGATGGTGAAGAATCCGTGCGGCCAGCGCCAGCCGTAGTGGCCGCCCCACCACTTGCCGTCGAGATACTCGCCGACCTTGCCCGAGAGTCCGACGTTGTCGGGAAGGATGCCGCCGTTGGCATCCGCCCGCGCCTTCCAGCGCGCGAGATAGTCGACCACCCAGGTGCGCAGTGACTCATCGCCCGAATACATAAAGGCGTGCGCCATCTGGCCTGTCGCGTTCAGATTCAACGGAACATCCCCGCGTGTGGTGCGCTGGTTCATCTTCTCGATGATCTCGGCGAACACGTCATCGTCGTACCACGGGGTTGTCGGCGCAGGGAACGGAACGCCGGTCAGGTCTTCGAACGGCGGGTGGTATCCATCCAGCACACCGCGGTGGGTCCCGAGGTCTTCTGCGGTGACGACCAACCGCGGCCCACGGCTGCCGGATTGCGGCGCCCTGATGATGCCGAGCTCCGGGTCGTAGTTGGGCGCAAGGGGGTCTTCGCCGGTGTACATCCGCGCGAAGCGATCTGCTCGCTGCCGATCGACCAGTGAATCCG
>JBDUBG010000324.1:0-8175 GCA_040004215.1 Pseudolysinimonas sp.
GTCGTCCGCGTCGAGGTGGACCGCCCACCCGGGGTAGTCCTCATCCCGCTCGGCGATGGTAATCGGAAGCCGCCCATCCGGTGTTCGCGCGCCCACCAGAACGTCGCTGATGGCGGTGCTCATCTCGGCACCGCCGAACCAGGGCAGCAGCACTGCGTCGGCGCGATCCGACCACGACAGATCGACCGCTCGGGATGCGTTGACGACGATCACGAGCTGCTTCGCGACCGCGGCGACGCGGTCGATCAGCTTGAGCTGCGCTGGCGGCAGCGCGGTGGACGACCGATCGGCGCTCTCGCGACTGGAGCTCACCTCGTCGCCCACGAAGAGGATCACGGTGTCCGCCTCCGCAGCCAGCCGTACCGCCTCGGCGATGCCGGCGCTCGAGACGGGTTCGGTCCAGCCCAGCGTCACCGCCTGCACGCGGCCCGGCTCAAGGTCGAACTCGGCGACAATCTCGACCGCCGTGTCGGCGGACAGCTCGATCGGTGCGCCGATCGTCTCCGCGCGAGCGACCACGCCCATGATGTCGACCGGGTCCGGCCGGTCCCAGGCGGCGATCCGCCGTCCGTCCAGCGCCAGGGTCGCGCTGCCCGTGCCTCCGACGTGCAGCAGAATCGACTTCGCGGCTGCGGAGCGGACCGTGCCGGAGACCCGGATCCTGCCGGCCTGCGCTGGGCCGCCCAGCCCGGGGATGTCGTTGAACCAGACGAAGGCGGATCCGGGCCGGATCTCACTGGCCGCCGAGGTCTCCTCGCCCGGGAAGAAGTACTCGACCAGCAAGCCGGTGTCGCCGGTCGGCGTCTGCGCGTCGAGGGAGAGCAGGGGCAGCAGGCCCTCGTGCGCCGTTCCCCGTGCGGTCACGATGCGCGCTGGCGCGAGAGACTCCCGCAGAACGTCCACCGGCGAACGCGTGTCCGCCGGCAGGTTCACCCTCGCGAACGTGCCGCCCTGATAGCAGGGCTCGAACGCGTTCGGCCCGAGGATCGCGATGGTCGAGTCGGCAGACGGGGCGATCGGCAGAACGCCGCCCTCGTTGCGGAGCAGGACGGTGCCGGCTGCGGCGGCCGCCCGCAGCGTTTCGGTCGGATCTGCTGACAGCAGGGCCGGCGCGGTTTCCCCTGCCCCGAGCGTGCCGACGCGGCCGGCCAGCCGCATGAGGTTTGTCGCCGCGCGATCCGCGACGCCCTGGTCGACGATTCCGGCTTCGATCGCGTCAGCGAGTGCGGATCCGTAGAAACGGGCGCGGCCCGGCATCTCCAAGTCGAGGCCCGCAGCGGCGGAGCCCTCAGTGCTGTGGGTGCCGAACCAGTCCGACATGACGACGCCGTCGTACGCCCACTCGTCGCGCAGGATGGCGGTGAGCACCGGCTGCTCGGCGCAGTAGGCGCCTCGGAAGCGGTTGTAGGCGAGCAGCATCGTCCACACCCCGGCGCGAGCGGCGTGCTCGAACGGAAGCAGGTAGACCTCGCGCAGGCGTACCTCGCCGATCTCGGCGTTCATCACCTGTCGCTTCGCCTCGGTGTCGTTGCAGATCAGGTGTTTGGCGCAGGCCGCGACGCCCTGCTGTTGCACGCCCTCGATCCACGCGGCACCGACCACGCCGGTCAGGAGCGGATCCTCCGAGAACATCTCGAACGTCCGGCCGGATCGGGGCAGGCGCGGCAGATTGAGGTTCGGTCCGAGGATGACGTGCACGCCCTGTTGCCGTGCCCGGGCACCCAGCACCTCGCCGATGCTCCGGACGACCGAGGTGTCCCAGGTGGCGGCGAGGGCGGTGCCGGAAGGGACGACGAGACCGATGTCGCGCTCATCCATTCTCGGGCTGACGAGCCCGAGGGGGCCATCGAGCAGCACGATCGCCTCTGCATCGAGTTCGGGCCACGGGTCGAGGGACCAGCCGTTACGGCCTGCCGTGATCTCGGCCCGCCGCCTCGGGGCGAGCCTCGCGGCAACCTCGGCGGCGTCGAGCGAGCTCACGCCCGGCCCTGCTTGAAGCGCGGCATGACCTCGCGCGAGAAGAGGTCGAGCGACGAGTTGGTCAGCCGGATCCGCTCGTCGGTGAGCGGGCCGCCCATGAAGCCGCCGAGGATGTTCCCGACGCCGAGATCGGCATACGGCTGGAGCCGAGCGGCGACGGTGTCGGGGCTTCCAGCGATGCACCACACGCGCCGGTACTCGTCGGACAGCGCGTTCTGCTGCTTGGGCAGGTCGATGCCGAGGATTTTCTCCGCCGCCTTATTGCCGCGGAACTCCTCGTCGATCGAGCCCTGGTATTGCGCGAGCAGTAGGTCGAGCTCTTCGTTCGCCTGCTCGTCTGTCGGCGCGACATGGATGTACTGCCAGGTGGCGGTCGTCCACTCCAAAGCGCGAGCGACTACCTCAGGGCTGTGACCCGCCGCCTCGAGAGCGGTGCGGTACCGCAGGTAGCCCTCTTTGAAGACATCGAACGGCACCTCGGGGAAGAGCTGCGCAGGTGGCGCGAAGTTGTGGATGAACGCCGATTGCCCGTGCTTGACGGCGCGCTCGACACTCGCCGGCCGGGCTGCGACGGACATGATCTGTCGCATCGGGTCGCCGTACGGTGCCGGGCTGATCCGGGACACCACTGCACCCTTGTAGTGACCGGTGTCGAACTCGATCGGGTCGTCGCCGGGCTGCTTCGCCCAGAGCCGCTCGATGATCTCGAGGTTCTCGTTGCCCACCTTCGAGGTCTCGCGGAAGTCGACCCCGAAACCGATCGACTCCTCGGGCGTCGTACCACTGCCGACGCCCACCAGCAGCCGGCCTCTGGTCAAGTTGCTGAGCAGGGCGACCCGCTCTGCGAACCGAACGGGGTTGTGCAGCGGCACGGTCTGAATGGAGAAGCCGAACCAGGTGTCAGGCAGCTGCGCCGCCAGGTACGCGGCGAAGATGAAGGAGTCGGAGGACGGCGGGGCATAGCCAGTGAAGTGGTGGTCAGGGAGGAAGACCGCGTCGAACCCGAGACGGGGCGCCTGCTTGGCATGATCGACCATGGCGTTGATCACACGATGGTCGTCGTCGGGACGGTGTCCGCGGGTCGTCAGGAACAGCGAGAAGTGCATCAGGACTCCTTATTACGGGCCGGGCGTCGTCGCACGGCCGTCGACGCCCGGAGGCGCGGAACGACGCGGATTCGATCGATTCGCCTGAACAGTGGCGACGATTCGACTGACAAACTAGAATCAGCGTACTGGTTCCCAATTTAGGGCTGTCGACGTTCGACGTCAAGCAGAGAGGGTGGGCGTATGGTCGGATCCATGGAGCATGCTGCCTTCGCCAGGGAGCCCAAACAGGCGCGGAGTCGGACGTCCTTCGACCGTGCGCTCGACGCCGCACTCGCCTTACTGATCGAGCGCCGCTCGGGTACATTCGCGCTGACAGAGGTCGTCGAACGGTCCGGAGTCTCGATGGGCTCCATCTACGGGCGGGTGAAAAGCAAGGAAGACCTCCTGCGTTCGGTGCACGCACGCGAGATGGGTCGGGTGGAGATCGAAACGCTCGAGGCTTTCGAGGCGACGGCCGAGCCGACGCCGGTAGATCTCTCGGCCGCGGTAGATCGGGCGATCCGATCCAGCGCTCAGGTGCTGCGAGAAAACGCCGAGGTGCTGCGGCCGTTCATGGCGCTCGCCGCGCAGGACCCGGTGATCGGCCGCAGAGGCGGACTCGGCTATGAGCACATGTTCGGCGCGTTCCGGACGGCACTGTTGGAGCGCCGCGAGTTCATCCGGCATCCGGAGCTTGAGCGGTCGATCCGATGGAGTTTCACCGTCTCCTACAGCGTTCTTGCTCGGTGGCTCGGCCTCGGCAGCGAAGTCGAAGCTGCTGGCGAGGGTGACTGGGACATCATGCTCGGCGACCTCACCCAGATGGTCACTGCCTACCTGTCTTGATTGCTACACCGTCGAAGTCCGCCTCGAGCACGGAGATCGATCGGACGCCTTCCGTTCCGCTCCTACTTCTGCTTGTATTCAGCGAAAGACCGTGTGCGGCCGCAGTCCGAAACCCTGATGGAGAATCGATGTCGATGGACGTGGAGTCACTGTCGGAGCCCGCTATCCAGCCTCGTCTCGTCGAGACTCGGGCGGGAGCAGTTCCCGTGCGTCTCTACCTGCCCGCGGGCGAGGCGGTCGCCGGGCTCGTGTGGGCACATGGGGGCGGCTTCCTGGGCGGCGACCTCGATATGCCCGAAGCCGACTGGGTCTCCCGATCTCTGGCCGCTCGTGGGATCGTCGTGGCGTCCGTCGACTACTCGCTGGCGCCTGTGCCCATCGGCTATACCTTCCGACCGATCGAGCCGCGGCCCGGGGTGCACTATCCCGTCGCGTCTGAGCAGCTGACCGACGTCTTCTGCTGGGCGACAGGAGAAGAACTCGGGGTGCCGGCCGGTCGATGGGCGATCGGCGGCGCGAGTGCAGGCGGCAATCTCGCCGCCGGCGCCGCGCTGCGCCTCCGGGATGAGAGTGGTCCCCAGGCCGCCGGGGTGCTGCTCGTCTATGCCGTACTGCACTACAGGCTGCCCCCCGCGACCGACGAGCTGCGCGCGAAGCTCGGGGAAGAGCACCAGGCCTCGCCGGGCGGGGGGACGTACCTCAACGACAATTACCTGGGTCCGGCATCTCCGCAGGCGCCATACGCCTACGCGGCCGGGAAGGACCTCCGGGGTCTGCCTCCGGTGTTCGTGCTGAATGCGGATGTCGACGAGCTGCGAGCGTCAAGCCAAGCCTTCGCTGCGGAGGTCGCCGCTGCGGGAATCGACGTCGTGCAAGTGCGCGAGGGCGGCACCGCGCATGGCTACCTGAACGAGCCTGACGACCCGGGCGCGTTACGCAGCATCGCACGCATCGCCGCGTGGCTGACCGGGGGTGACCTGTGGAGCTGATGATCGGTGGCCGGGAACCGGAGGGTCGGCGCACTGCGGATTGCGGCGATGGCACGTTCGAGAACCCGATCCTCGCCGGTGACCACCCGGACCCGTCCGTTTTGAAGGACGGTGACGACTACTACCTGACCTGGTCGTCTTTCGACGCGTCGCCCGGTCTGCTGATCATGCATTCCCTCGACCTCGTGAACTGGACGCCGCTCACCTTCGCGCTCGAGCGACCCCCGGCGGTCGTCTTCGCCGTCGACATCGCGAGACACGGCGACCGTTACTTCATCTACATCCCGTTCATCCCCGCTCCATGGGCTCCCGATTTCGGCGAGACGCCGCGGATCGCGGTGATCCACGCGCCGAGCATGGCCGGGCCGTGGAGCGAGCCGATCGACCTCGGGATCACGGGGGCGATCGATCCGGGCCATGTCGTGGGCGAGGACGGACGCCGCTACCTGTTTTTGAACGGCGTGCGCCGGGTCCGCCTCACCGACGATGGGCTTGCCACCGACGGGCCCGTCGAGCAGGTGTACGACGGATGGCGCTACCCCGACGACTGGGTGACCGAGGCGTACGCGCTCGAGGGGCCGAAGCTGTTCTGGCACGACGGCTGGTGCTACCTGGTCAGCGCCGTCGGCGGCACCGGAGGACCGGCCACTGGGCACATGGTGACGGTTGCGAGGTCCCGCTCGGTGCACGGCCCGTGGGAGGACGATCCGGCGAATCCGATCGTTCGAAGCACGAGCGATGCAGAGGCGTGGTGGTCGCGCGGCCACGCCACCGTCGTTGAAGGGCCGGCCGGCGATTGGTGGATGGTCTACCACGGCTACGAGAACGGCTACCGAACGCTCGGGCGACAGGCACTGCTCGACCCGGTCGAGTGGACGGACGACGGCTGGTTCCGCGCGACCGGCGGAGACCTCGCGGCGCCGATCCCGAAGCCCCTGCCGACACTCACCACGGCGAGCGGGATGGCACTCTCTGACGACTTCCGCGGTGGGCTGCTCGGGCCCCAGTGGTCGTTCCACTCGGCGGGGCCGGCGGAAGCGGACCGCGTGTCCTTCTCCGGCGGCGGGATGCGACTGATCGCCGCTGGCACGGGCCCGGCGGATTCCTCGCCGCTCGTCGTCGTCTCGGGAGATCACGCCTACGAGGTGACCGTGACGCTCACCCTGTCCGGCCAGGGGTGCTCGGCAGGCCTCCTGCTGTTCTTCAACCACGCGCTGTTCCTCGGCATGGGGTTCGACGGCACCCGGATGACCACCTACAACGGCGGTCACGGCAGTCACTGGCAGGAACCGGTGCCGACGTCCGACACGCTCCACCTGAAAATCGTGAACGACCATCACATCGTCACGTTCTTTCACAGCCCCGACGGGGTCGACTGGACCAGACACGGCGTGCGCCTCGAGACCTCGGGGTACCACGCCAACACGGCGGGCGACCTGCTCAGCCTGCGGCCCGCGCTATTCGCTGCCGGAGAAGGAGCCGCCGATTTTGCGGATTTCCGGTATCGGGCCCTGCCGTGACCGGCACATCGACTTCTCGACCTGTTAGCACCCTCGACGCACGACCATTGGAGCAATTACGACCATGAGACCAGTCACGATGTTCACCGGCCAGTGGGCGGACCTGCCGTTCGAGGAGGTCGCTCGACTCGCGGGCGAGTGGGGGTTCGACGGCCTCGAGATCGCCTCGTGGGGCGACCACCTCGACGTCGCCCGTTGGGATGACGAAGCCTACGTCGCCGGCCGCCTCGAGATCCTTGAGCGCAACGGTCTCACGGTCTGGGCGATCTCGAATCACCTCGCCGGCCAGGCGGTCTGCGACGACCCGATCGATGAAAGGCACCGGGGCATCCTCAGCGACCGCGTCTGGGGTGACGGCGACCCGGAGGGCGTGCGCCGTCGCGCCGCGAAGGAACTGCAGGACACGGCCCGTATGGCGGCAGCGCTGGGCGTGCACACCGTCACCGGGTTCACCGGATCGTCGATCTGGAAGACCGTCGCCATGTTCCCCCCGGCGTCCGAGGCGATGATCGACGCGGGGTACCAAGACTTCGCGGATCGCTGGAACCCGATCCTCGACGTGTTCGACGACGTCGGCGTGCGATTCGCGATGGAGGTGCATCCGAGCGAGATCGCCTACGACTACTGGACGACCGTGCGGATGCTCGACGCGATCGACCACCGGCCCGCGTTCGGCTTGAACTGGGATCCCAGTCACATGGTCTGGCAGCAGATCGACCCGGTCGGGTTCATCGTCGACTTCGCCGACCGCATCTACCACGTGCACTGCAAGGACTCGAAGGTGCAGACCGGCAACGGCCGCAACGGCCGACTGTCCTCCCACCTGGCCTGGGCGGACCCGCGGCGGGGCTGGGACTTCGTCTCGGTCGGCCTCGGTGACGTGCCGTGGGGGCGGTGCTTCCGGGCGCTGAACCACATCGGCTACGACGGGCCGCTCTCGGTGGAGTGGGAGGACGCCGGCATGGATCGGCTCGTCGGCGCTCCGGCTGCGCTCGACTTCGTGCGCCGCACCGCCGTCACGCCGTCCGCAGCGGCATTCGACGCCGCGTTCTCGAGCGACCGATCATGACCCCACCGCGGCCGCTGCGGGTCGCGATGATCGGTCACGGGTTCATGGGG
The DNA here is from genome assembly GCA_040004215.1 of Pseudolysinimonas sp. GTDB lineage: Bacteria > Actinomycetota > Actinomycetes > Actinomycetales > Microbacteriaceae > Lysinimonas. The sequence continues at coordinate 7,543 of JBDUBG010000324.1, forward strand.
GCCGCGCACTCGCAGGCGTGGCGGACAGCGGCGCGGGTGTTCGACCTGCCGCTCGCGCCCGAGATGGTCGTGTTGGCCGGGACGAACGAGGCCGCGCTGACGACAAGCGCCTCCCAACTGGGTTGGGCCGAGTGGAGCACCGATTGGCGCACGACGGTGGCCCGCGACGACATCGACGTCGTCGACATCGTGACCCCAGGCAACCTGCACGCCGAGGTCGCCATCGAAGCGCTCCAGGCTGGCAAGCACGTGCTCTGCGAGAAGCCGCTCGCGAACACCGTCGCCGAGGCGGAGGCGATGGTCGCCACGGCAGCGACGTCGCCCGGAATCGCGATGGTCGGCTTCACCTATCGCCGCGTCCCCGCAGTGACGCTTGCGCGCGATCTCATCGCCGCCGGCGAGATCGGCGAGGTGCGACAGGCGCGCGCGGTGTACCTGCAGGACTGGTTAGCCGATGCCGATGCGCCGATGACGTGGCGTCTCGATAAGGCGTCGGCCGGATCCGGCGCGCTCGGCGACATCGGCGCGCACATTGTCGACGCGGTGCAGTTCGTCACCGGCTCGCTGCTGACGGAGGTGTCCGGCGCGCTGCGCACTTTCGTGACCGAGCGTCCGCTGCTCGGCGAATCCGTC
>JBDUBG010000455.1:0-8172 GCA_040004215.1 Pseudolysinimonas sp.
GCCGGCTGATAACCTCACTGCCGAACCGTGATACGGTGGTGGTATTCACCTCGGCCAGCGACTGGCCGACGACCACTCGCGTGCCCTCGAAACGGGTCGACGTGGCGACTCGGTACGCGCCCAGTGAGCCTCCCAGGTCGACGCTCACCGGCGTGCGGTCTGGGCCGGACAGTGCAAGCAGAAGCTTCTGCTGTGAGGGGGTAAGCGCAACGCTGACGCCGTCTTCTCCGACCGCCTCCGCCACCACGGCCTGGCCGTCAGCCCAGGCGAAGAAGAGACCGCCGAACCGCGGAGGACGGATGTCGTCTCCGGTGGGGGTGGAGGGAGTCCCGGAATCCTGAGAGCCACCGCCCGAAAACCGCGCAGAGGTCGCCACCTGCTGGTCGAGACGGGTGAGGAGGTTCTGCCGCAGAACGAGCGCGCTGGCACCGCCGACCACCACGCTGACGACCGCGAGCAGCACGACGATGCCCACGACCATTCGCCGCTGGAGAGACCAGCGGGCAGGGTGGATGACTGACGGCACGAGTCCTACTCTCGCGCTTCAGCTATGGAAACCCTGTGAAACGAGTCGGAACGGGCCTAGACCTCGCGCCGCCAGCCGAACTGCGGCTCGTAGCCGAGCAACCGGCGCGCCTTGTCGATCGAGAGCAGCGTCTCGTGCTCGCCGAGCTCCTTCGTCACCTGAACCCCAGGAAAGACCTCGGCGGCAAGCGACGCGCTCGAGCGCGACATCACGGTGTCTGCGTTGGCGATGATGAAGGTCTCGTAACCGGGGCCGCGGGTTTCGAGCGCCCTGAGAACGGCTTGTCCGGCATCCCGAACGTCGATGTATCCCCAGAGATTCCAGCGGCGCAGCTGCGGATCGGAATCAAACTCCGGAAAGTCGGGATACTCGCTGCCGTCCATCACGTTCGAGAAGCGCAGCCCCGTGACGCTGAGTTCGGGGTCCCAGCGACAGAGCTCAATGGCCATCGTCTCTTCGAGATGCTTGACCAGCGAGTACGTCGAGTTCGGCTGCGCCGGGTATTCCTCGTTGACGGGGAGATAGGGGGGCGGAACGTCGAATGGCAGTCCCAGCACTGTCTCGCTCGAGGCATGAATGATGCGCTTGATCCCCGCCTTGCGCGCGCCCTCGAAGACGTTGAACGAGGCGAGCATGTTGTTGCGAAAGGTCGCGACGTTGGTCAGCAGACCCGGCGCCGGGATCGCCGCGAGGTGCACGACGGCGTCGAGGCTGTCATAGCGCTCCTCAACTCCGCTGAGCGCGTCGATCACCTGACCAGAGTCAGTGAGATCGATCTCGACGAAGCCGGGCGGCCGGGCAGGGCCACCCGGCGCAGGTGCACGGTCCAGGTTGATGACGTCGTGGCCCGCGTCCTGCAGCCACGCGATCACACCCCGCCCGAGCTTGCCGCTTCCTCCGGTGACTGCGATCGTCATGGTCAGCTCCCCAGTTCTGTTCAGTTCAACGCTAGCGGCGGCCGGAGCAGGCGCTCAACTCGCGGGCTTGATGAGGTAGCCGACGCCGCGCACGGTGTGGATCATGGGCGGCGCATTCACGTCGATCTTCTTGCGCAGGTACGAGATGTAGATCTCGACGATGCTGGAGCGCCCCCCGAAGTCGTAGCTCCATACCCGGTCGAGAATTTGCGACTTGCTGAGCACGCGACGCGGGTTGCGCATCAGATAGCGCAGCAGTTCAAACTCGGTCGCCGTCAACTCGATGGGCGCGCCGGCGCGCGAGACCTCGTAACTCTCTTCATTGAGCAGGAGGTCACCGACCCGCAACTCGGGGTTGACGGCGTCGCTGACGATGCGCGATGAGCGCCGAATGAGGCCGCGAAGCCGTGCGACCACTTCTTCGAGGCTGAACGGCTTGGTGACGTAGTCATCACCACCTGCCGTGAGGCCCGAGATCCGGTCATCGACAGAATCCTTGGCGGTCAGGAAGAGGATCGGGATGTCGAGTCCATCTGCACGCATCCGGTGCAGCACTTCGAGGCCGTCGAGATCGGGCAGCATGACATCGAGCACCACCACATCCGGCTTGAATTGCCGCGCGAGAGCGAGTGCCTGCTGGCCACTCGTTGCGGTCCGCACGTCCCAGCCCTCGTAGCGCAGCGCCATCTGCAACAGATCGCCGAGCGACACCTCGTCATCGACGACAAGAGCCCGAACGGGTGATCCGTCGAGGTGGGTGAGCTTGGCGAGTGGGGCGGTCTGAGTCGAGGTCACCCCTCTATCAAGCGCTCGACTTCTCTGAGAATCCTGTGAGACGCATCAGTGCCTGCCGAGCAGGTTCGGGCCGGGCTCGGTAAGCGCTGAAACGACTCACGCGCGGTGCGCGGTGCGTCTGTCGGTTGAAAGGGGGACTGTGCTGTCCCCCACAAGAACATTACGACGGTGTCCCCTGGAATGCGGACACTCGTTAGGGGGGACTGTGTGCCCCACTCCGGGGGACGACGAACAATCGCGTGGATGGCCGGCGCAGAGAGTCCGTGGCGCGCGCCGGGCATGACGCCGGTTGCGCGCACAATGGTGCTGTGACCCACGTGCAGCCGACCCTCTCGCTCTGGGACGCACCGCCGAGCCGGCACAGCGATCGCATCGTCGCAGACTCCACCGATCGCATCGCGTGGCTCAAGGCTCGCGCCCGCGGGGTCACCGCGACCGACGTGGCGCGACTGTCTGGGCCGAAGGCGCTGCGCGGCCTCGCGCTCGAGAAGCTGCTCGGCACCGGTTTCGGCGGCAACGCGTTCACGGCACACGGCCGGCTGCGCGAGCCCGAGATCGCGCACTGGGCTCGCCGGGTCTACGGGATGCAGGCGAGCAGCGCCCTGTTCCACGCCGACGGCAGGCCGGAGCACCTTGCCACCCCCGACGGCCTGCGCGAGCGCGGGGCGTCGCTTGAGTTGTGCGAGATCAAGACCACGAACTCGGCGTGGAAGAGCATCCCGCGCCACTATCTGCGCCAGGTCTGGTGGCAGCAGTACGTACTAGGCGCCGAGCGCACGCTCGTCGTCTGGGAGCAGCACGATGCCTTCGTGCCGATCGGTGCCGAGCCCGAGTCTCGCTGGGTGGACAGGGACGACAACGAGATCCACCGGCTGATCGGCCTGGCGGACCAGCTTCTGGACGCCATGCGTCGCTGACTGCGCAGACCACCGCGCAGCAAGCGACGCCCCGAACACCACCACCCAGGCCAGGCCGATGGTCGTCGCGATCAGCTCGAATCGGCTGCCGAGCACGGCCTCGAAGTGGAACAGCGACATGAGTCCACCCGCCAGAGAGATCGCCGCAACCGCAATTGCCGACACGAGTGAGAAGCGCGCGAGTGCAGGATGCCCGACCGCGAATGCGCACTGCAGGATCGCCCAACTCGCCGCCGCGAAGGCCAGCACCGCGGCGAGAGTGTGGACGAAGTCCTGCAACGTGAAGGTCGAACCGACCGGCAGCGGGCAGCCGATGGTGCAGGTCACTTGCGAGTCGACGAGGAAGAACGCGCTGGCAACCGCGAGCGAGATCGACGGCGTCCACCAGCGCAGGATCCGCGCTCGCGAACGGATGCCGCGACCGGCCCAGGCGATCAGCCCGCCCCCGACCACGATGAGCAGGAGCACGATCTGGAAGACCCGGGCGGTCGGCATCCCGGGCGCCCCGAGTTCACTGACGTAGACGTCGTACGGCACGCTCAGGCGCGCGATCCAGAGGATCACCAACGCTGCCGCCATGCACAACGTGCCGGCGACGGCGATGAGGCGATCGATCATGAGGATGGCTGGATGCTGCGGCTCAGGCCGCGACAGCGCGCAACGGCCAGCGCTCGTGCCGGCGTGAGATCCAGATGACTCCCGCACCGGTACCGAGGATGGCTCCGGCGATGAGGATCACGTAGAACAGCACCGACCAGTAGCCCTCAGGCGACAGCGATGGGTCGAGGAACGGATACGGATACCAGGTGGGCTTGTGCGCGGTCTCGTTGTAGGCCAGCGGCCCGCGAATCAGCGTGTAGATCACCCAGATGATCGGGAAGGCCACGATGACGCGCAAGTCTTTCCACTCCAGGCGCCGACGGCCGGGCGCGAAGAACCAGTCGAGCACGAGCAGTAGCGGAGCTACCACGTGCAGGATCTCGTTCGACCACGCAAGGGTCGTGCCTTGGGGAAGTTCAACGCCGCGCAGCAGCAGGTTGTAGACCACGAGCGTCACCGTCATGTAGGTGACCGCACTCGCTCGAAGTAGCGCGAACCAGCGCGGATCACCCTCGTTGCGGATCAGGCAGACGGCGCCGATGGCGAAGACCACCACCGCGGCGACGTTCGAGTCGATCGTGAAGAAGCTGAAGAAGTTGACGAAGAGGGCGGTGTGGTTCGCGATGCCGAGGTTGGTCCAGAAGTTGTAGGTGGTGATCAACTGGCCGACGATGGCGGCGACCCCCGCAACGGCCGCCACGATCCGGATGACGATGAAGAGACCACGCACAGCGAACTCCTTCTCGGCGCGCATGCGCCCCATGCGAATGCTAGCGGCTCGGTCGTCGTCAACCGGGGCAATCCAGGTTGAGCGCGTGCAACATGGTGATGCGCCGGAAACACCACTGAATCATTGCCAAGCTTTACTTGAATCAGAACAGCAGGAGGGCCCATTCGATGACGACCATGCGAGCGATGACGATGTCGGGGGCCGGAGGGCCAGAAGTGCTGTCGATGGCCGAGGTCGATCGGCCCCTCCGCATCAGCTCAGAAGTATTGGTCAAAGTGGTGGCCGCCGGGGTCAACCCGATCGACGCGAAAACCCGCGCGGGCCGTGGGCCGTTCGCCGCGATTGCTCGCTTCCCGGCGGTGCTCGGCCTCGACTTCAGCGGCGTTGTGGTCGAGGCGCCGTACGCGGCTCATCCGCTCCAACCGGGCGTCGAGGTGTTCGGAATGGGCATGGTGCCGCGCATGAGCGGCGCATATGCCGAGTATCTGAGCGTGCCTGAGCTCAGCGTCATCCCGAAGCCGTCGACGTTGTCGCACGTCGAAGCTGCCGCGGTTCCGGTTGCAGCCCTCACCGCATGGGGAATGGTGGTCGAGACCGCGAAGGCGCACGAGGGGCAGCGGATGCTGATCCACGCCGGTGCGGGCGGTGTCGGCCACTTTGCGGTGCAGTTCGCAGCATTCTTCGGAGCCCACGTGATCGCCACCGGCTCTGAGCGCAACACCGCATGGTTGCGCGAGCTCGGTGCGGCAGAGGTCATCGACTATTCGTCGAGTCGTTTTGAGGATGCCACTCGCGACATCGATGCGGTCATCGACCTCATCGGCAACGTGAAAGATGACACCGCCAGCCGCTCGCTGACGGTGCTTAGACCGGGCGGGATCATTGTCAACGGTCCCAGCGGGAGCTGGCCGACCATGCTCGACGAGGCTGCGGCGGCTGGCGTGCGCGCCACCGGGTTCCAGGTGGCGCCAGACGGCTCGACCTTGGCGATCATCTCGCGACTGCTCGACTCTGGCGATGTGCGCGTCTCGGTCGACCGCGTCTTCGACCTTGAGCATGCTGCCGAGGCGCACCGTCTGATCGAGCAGGGTCACACCCGGGGCAAGATCGTGCTGCAGGTGAGCGCGGGGTAGTCGCGATAAACTATGACGCGGCTGCTGTTGTCGCGGCACCTCGCCCAGGAACCCGGAAAGGTGGCCACCTATCGTGCGCCTACTCCTCGCGATCTGGGCGGCAAAGCTCGCCGCGCTGGCGATCAGAGCCCGCGGGCTGAACGGCGCAGTGATGCCAGGGCGAATCGCTCGCCGGCTGCATCCCGAGATCATCGCCCTCATCGCGCATCCCCCACGAGTTGTGGCGGTCACCGGAACCAACGGCAAGACCACCGTGTCGAACCTCCTGGCGGATGCCCTCGAAGGAGAGGGCCTCCGGGTAGCCAATAACCGCAGCGGCGGCAACGTCTCGGCATGCATCGCCACGACACTGATTGACGCGGTGACCTGGACCGGCAAATCGCGAGCCGATATCGCCGTGATCGAGGTCGACGAGCGGTTGTCGCGGAGCATCCTGCCCGGTCTGAACCCTGACCTGCTGGTGTGCACGAACCTCACCCGGGATTCGATCAAGGCCAACGGCCACCCAGCGCACATCGCGTGGCTCATCTCGCCTGCGATCCCCGCCCACACCGAGTTGGTGCTGAACGCAGACGACTTGATCACGTCATCGTTGGGAAGCGACTCCAACCCTCGAACCCACTTCGCCGTCGATCGATTGCCCACAGACGGTGACGAGCCACATGGCGTTGCGGTTGACGTCTCGATCTGTCCGGTCTGCGATCACAAGCTCAACTGGGAGTACTGGCGGTTCAACCACATCGGCAAGGCGCACTGCCCGGCCTGTGGCTTCCACTCTCCAGACGCCGCATACCGGGCCCGCGACATTGACGCGGAACATGGCAAGGTCACGCTCGAGCTCAACGGAGAGAGCCGTTCAGCCAGATTGATCAACGACAACGTGGTCAACGTGTACAACGAGATCGCGATCGCTGCGACCCTCGACCGGCTCGGTGTGCCTCAGGACAGGATCTTGGACGCTCTGGAACGACTCGAACCGCCCACCACACGATTTACCGCTGAGACCATCGGCGGCGTCACCTTGGTGCGTCAGTTGACCAAGGGTCTCGTGGGGGTCGCTTGCTCGCGCGCTTTCGCCTACCTGACCTCGTTCGCAGGCAACAAATCGGTAGTGCTCAACGTCGACGAAGCGCTTGAGCGAACTACCGATGTTGAAGACACCTCGTGGATCTACGATGCCGACTACGAATACCTGGCCGACGACTCCTTCCGGCAGTTCGTCGTCGGGGGTGCCCGCCGCTATGACCAAGCCCTCAGGCTCGCGATCGCCGGCGTCGACCCTGGGCGGGTCATCCCGGTGGAGTCTGAGACCGAGACGGCCGAGGTTGTCAGCCTCCAGGACGTTGCGGAAGTCTTCAACCTGCACAGCGTTCACAATGCGGTGAGCACCGGAACTGTCGTGCAACAGCGGCTGAAGGCTCGGCTCGAGGCTGCATCATGACCGGTGCGTTGACCATCGAACAGCTCCTCCCCGAGATCGCGAATCTTCACGGGGACAACGCCAACATCACCTACCTCTCACAGTGTCGCCCCGATGCGCGGGTGATCAGGTCGAGCCTCACCGAGGCTCCCGCCTTCGTCACCGAGCACGTCGACCTGGTCTACCTCGGTCCGTTGACCGAGCACGGTCAGCTCAAAGCCGTCGAATGGTTGAGACCCCACCGAGACCGCATCGCAGCCTTGATCGAAGCGGGAACGACGTTTCTGTTTACTCACAACGCACTCGAAGTGCTGGGAACGCGCATCCGGAATGACGACATGAACTACGACGTCGCTGGCGTCGGCATTTTCGAGCTTGAGGCAACACTTCACATGTTCGAGCGGTACAACGGCAAGGTAATGGGCACCTTGGCTGATGTCGGTGCCGCTCATCCGATCGTCGGCGGCAAATCGCAGTTTTCGATGGTCGAGGCATCGGCGTCGTTGCCTGGCTTCATCACGGCAGATCGCGGCATCGGGCGCAACACCTCAACACCGATCGAAGGGGTGCGTCGTCACAACTTCATCGGAACGTCGCTGCTCGGCCCGATCCTCATCACCAACCCGCACCTGACCCGGATGCTTCTCGCGCAGCTTGATCCAGATACCGAGCCGGAGCTTGCGCACGAGCAGTTCGCTCTCGCCGCGTACGACGCGCGACTCACCGACTTCCGAAACGATCGGCACTGGCATCCAGCCGAGAAGGTACGACGACACTGACCCTGCAGATACGAAAGGGGCCAGCCGAAGCTGACCCCTCAGGTATGTGTAACAGGTGCTACAGCACGGCGACATCCAGCGGAACGCCCGGACCGAACGTGGTCGAGAGTGTTGCCTTCTGGATGTAGCGGCCCTTGGACGAGCTCGGCTTGGCGCGGTTGATTTCAGACAGCGCAGCTGCGAAGTTCTCGTCGAGCTGCTCGATCGTGAAGCCTGCCTTGCCGATCACGAAGTGAACACTGTTGTGCTTGTCGACGCGGAACTCGATCTTGCCGCCCTTGATATCTGAGACAGCCTTCGCCGTGTCGAGCGTGACCGTTCCGGTCTTCGGGTTGGGCATGAGGCCGCGCGGGCC
>JBDUBG010000228.1:0-2440 GCA_040004215.1 Pseudolysinimonas sp.
GCTGGGCCGAGTTCGCTGGCATTCGCTTCGTGGTCGAGCCCGGGGTGTTCGTTCCACGGCACAGGACCGAGTTTTTGGTGCACCAGGCGGTCTCTTTCGGGCATCGGGATGCCGTGGTCCTCGACCTCGGCTGCGGCGTCGGCGCGCTCGGGGTCGCCGTGCGATCTCGTCTGGGCGAAGGTGTTGAGCTCCACGCCGCGGATCTCGACCCCGCCGCCGTGCGCTGCGCGCGCGTCAACGTGCAGCCCGGCTGGGTCTACGAGGGTGACCTGTTCGAGCCGTTGCCCGAATCGCTGCGCGGCCGGGTCGAGCTGTTGCTCGCGAATGCGCCATACGTGCCGAGTGCTCACATCGCCCTGCTTCCTCCCGAGGCGCGCGAGCACGAGAACCTGGGCGCACTCGACGGCGGGCCCGATGGTCTGGCGCTGCATCGGCGGATCATCGCGGCTGCTCCGGCCTGGCTCGCGCCGGGCGGGCGCCTGCTGATCGAGGTGAGTGAGGCGCAGGCGGAGGTCGCGGCATCCCTCATGGCCGATGCCGGACTCTGGGTGCAGACGGTCACCGATGACCAGGACGACGACGTGACCACCGTGCTGATCGGCCGCCGACCGGTCTAGTACAGATTCAAGTCCGGAATGGGATGCGCGCTCGTGTACCAGGCCAGCAGCACGAACGCGATCACATTGAGAATCACCGTGAACCAGAACCTCGTGCGAAAACTCAGCTTCTTCGTCTTGTGTCGCAGCACCTGCTGAGCGATTGCCGCGCCCGGCCAGCCGCCGACCAGGCCGATGAGCAGCAGGGTGTTCTCGGGGGTGCGCCACCGACCCTTCTGCGCAGCCCGCTTGTCGGCCACGTAGAGCACGAAGGTCAGGATGCTGAGCACGATGTAGATGCCAGCGATCGTCAGCGGCACCTGCCAGCGTACGTGCGCGACGAAGAACACCGTGGCGAAGGCCAGTATCGAGCCCACCGCGACGACAACCGACGTGGGCCTGACGACAGGATCACCCCGCTCGGCCGCAAGCACCGGCTCTGCGCGTACGGCCTGTGACTTGCCCTTGTCGTCCTGCTCGACCTCGAAAGTCAGGTGTTGTCCCTGGTAGGGACGCGCCGCTCCACGCGGGACGGCCGAGAAATGCAGGAAGACATCGGCGCCGCCCTCGTCCGGCTTGATGAAGCCGAATCCGCGGTCGTCATTCCAGGTCATCACGACACCGCTGAGGCGATGCGCGGTGCGGCTGGACATTCTTCGATGCTAGGTGACCTCGAATGTCGGTGGCCTCTGCTGAACTGGGTTCATGCCGAAAGTGCTGGTCAGCGTGCTTAATGACGAAGATGCCGATGTGCGTCTCGAGTTCGGACTCGCGCGCGCCGAAGTCGCTCAGCACGCCGCTGCCCTCGCTGTCGCGGCTCGATTTGCGGCGATCGAAGCGACTCTGCGTGAGGCGCGTGATCATCCCGAGCTGTACTTGTCAGCTGCCTTCCGCGGCAACGACGCGTCGGAATTCGCCGAGCGCTCGGCGGCCGCAGACCTGGCGATGCGGCTGCGGATGTCTGAGTCGAGTGTGCGCAACGAGGCGATGCGCGCGGGCATCCTGCGCGCATCGCTGCCGACGATCTGGGCGGCATTCCGAGATGGCAACGTCGCTCCGTCGAACGCCCAGGCCGCCGCCGACTTCGCGAGCACGCTGCCTGAGGGCGGCGCACGCACCGCGTTCGATGACGCCCTTTTCGTCGCTGCTCAGACTCTCGCGCCCCCTCGGTTCCGCGAGCGCGCTCGTCGCGTGCGAGACGAGCTCGATGACACCCCCGCCACCGAGCGACACGCGGCGGCCGTCGCCGGGCGACGAATCTGGCTCGAGAACGATCGCGACGGCATGTGCTGGATGACCGCCCACCTCGCCGCCTCCGACGGTCACCGCGTGATGGCGCGGCTCGACGCGATGGCTGCCCACCTGGCCGAGGCGGCAGACGAGCAGCGCACGCTGGGTCAACTCCGCGCCGACGTGGCCGTCGACCTGCTGCTCTCAGGAGCGGCCGCCACTGTGCCGACCGTCAGCGTCACCGTGGCCGTGACGGTTCCCGTCTTGACCCTGCTGGGTGCTGCAGAACTCCCGGGAACGCTCGAGGGCTACGGCCCGATCGACGCCGATACGGCCCGTCGTCTTGCCGCACACGCACCGTCATTTCAGCGAATACTGACGCACCCGATCACGGGCACCATCCTCGACATCGATCGCCGCTCCTATCGGCCGCCTGCTGACCTCAAGCGATGGCTGGGGCTGCGTGACGAGCACTGCACCTTCGCGGGATGCGGCCGCCGCGCCGCCGACTGCGATCTCGACCACCGGGTCGCCTGGGTAGACGGCGGGCGCACCTCGGTCGAGAACCTCGCCCACCTGTGCCGACACCATCACCGCCTCAAACACGAGGGCGG
>JBDUBG010000016.1:0-8112 GCA_040004215.1 Pseudolysinimonas sp.
TGTGGAAGAGCCCGAACGGCACGATCCGCAACATCCTCGGCGGCGTGATCTTCCGTGAGCCCATCATCATCAGCAACATCCCGCGTCTGGTGCCCGGCTGGAACAAGCCGATCATCATCGGCCGCCACGCTTTCGGTGACCAGTACCGCGCCACCGACTTCCGCTTCGAGGGCAAAGGCACGCTCACGATCTCGTTCCAGCCGGAAGACGGAAGCGAAGCGCAGAGCTTCGAGGTCTTCCAGTCGCCGGGTTCCGGTGTGGCGATGGCCATGTACAACTTGGATGCCAGCATCCGCGACTTCGCTCGCGCCTCGCTGAACTACGGCCTCGACCGCCACTACCCGGTGTACCTCTCGACCAAAAACACCATCCTCAAGGCATACGACGGCCGCTTCAAAGACATCTTCCAAGAGATCTTCGAGGCCGAATTCAAAACCCAGTTCGATGCGGCGGGCTTGACATACGAGCACCGGCTGATCGACGACATGGTCGCCTCAGCGCTCAAGTGGGAGGGCGGCTACATCTGGGCAACCAAGAATTACGACGGCGACGTGCAGAGCGACACGGTGGCGCAGGGCTTCGGATCTCTCGGCCTGATGACCTCGGTGCTCACCACCCCAGACGGCAAGATCGTCGAGGCTGAGGCAGCCCATGGAACCGTCACGCGCCACTACCGCCAGTACCAGCAGGGCAAGCCCACCTCGACGAACCCGATCGCGTCGATTTACGCCTGGACGCGCGGCCTGCAGCACCGCGGCAAGTTGGATGACAACCAGGCACTGATCGACTTCGCCACGGCCCTCGAGGAGGTCGTCATTGCGACCGTCGAGAGCGGCAAGATGACGAAGGATCTCGCCTCGCTCGTCGGGCCGAACCAGGCCTGGCAGACGACCGAGGAGTTCCTCGCCGCGCTGGACGAGAACCTGCAGAAGCGCCTGAGCTAGGCGTCGCAGACCCTTCCGAAAGATCAGTAGCCGATGAACACGTCGGTGACGATCCGCTTCACGCCGTCTTGGCGCAGCGCCCGCTCGAGCGCGGCCACCAGTTCGGGCGGGCCGGAGAGGTAGGTAGTTCGCGACGCGGCATCCGGAACCGCCGTGCGGATCTGCGCAGAGCTCAGCTGGCCATCGCCAGCCCATGACCAGCCCGGCGGAAGTTCGGCGGGGCGAGTTGGCGACAACACGACGACCGGGAAGCCCGCAGCCGTCAACACCTCGGTGAACGCCACGTCGTCGCCGCCCAGCACCGAGTACAGCAGCACGATGTCGCGCTTCTCGCCGGCCGCTGCCAGGTGCTCGAGCTGGCTGACAAATGGCGTGATGCCGATGCCAGCGGCCACCAGCAAGAGAGGCTTGCTGGTGTCGCGGGGCAGAACGAAGTCGCCGCCGATCGACGTGCCAATCACGACTGCGTCGGGCTCGAGTGCCAACATGGCCGACTTGAAACTGCTTGAGCGCTCGGGCACCCGGGTGGCAAATCGCACGAGATCGGCGGTGGGCGCCGAGGCGATGCTGAACACCCTCCGCCAGCCGCGGGCGTCAGTCTTGTCGTGGGGCACCGCGAGTTCCATGTACTGGCCTGGCACGAATCTGACCCGCCCGCGCGGCCGGAAGTCGAAGAGCCAACTGGTCGGCGTCAGTTGCGTGCGGCCCACAAAGTCGAGGCGGATGCCACGCCGCTGCCCCCAGAAGAACGCGAACAGATTGCCCAGCACGAGGGCGAACTCGGGGGTGGAACTGAACGTTCCGAGCGAAAAACCGAGTTGGAACAGCAGACCAACCCCCACCGCTTCGGTGAGTTGCTGCCAGCGCCGCGGCGGGAGGGTCAGCGGCTCGTCGAGCATGAAGCAGGCGAAGAACACAATCGGCGATGACAGCAGGGCAAGGCCGATGCCGGTTGAGATCGGAACTCCGGTGATCGCGTACCGGATGACAATGTTGAGAGTCGCCACGACGATGAACGTGATCGCCATCGGAAAACGCCGAGTGCGAAACACGACGAGGAAGCCGGCAACGGCCACGAAGGGCAGCAGCACCGGGGTGCCAATCCACCAGAAACTGAAGGTCAACCCGGTCAGCCCGACGAGGAATGCCCCGATGGCCGCCGGGTTGAAGAGGTGTCTGCCGCGCCAGGCGAGCAGGTACTTCGCGAGCACCGCGACCGAGGCGGCCAGGGCAACGCCGCCGAGGCTCGCGATGTCGAGCTTGGGCGGGAAGATGAAGAGCAGAAGCAGCGCGGTGATGACGGTGGAGCTGAGTTGTGGCCGGGTGTGGAAGATGACTCCGCCCAATCCGTTGGCCAGGTAGCTGAAGATCACGAGCACGGCGGCATTGCAGAGCAGTGCGACCGGCGAGAACGGAAGCAATCCGATGATCGTGAAGCCCAGGGCGACGACCGCCAGCGCGACGCAGCAGATGATCATCAGCGCGTACATCGTGACGCGCCCGAGCACACGATCAAGTCGCAAGATCACTGCCGTCATGCGAACAACTCTCCGTCAAAACTTGGGGAGCACTCGACGCGCCCGTTGGCGAACATTCTGATGGTCACCACGTTGTGCAGCGCGAAAAATGGCGGAGCTGTGTCGAAGAACAAGGCGGTCGCAGCACCATCAGCCCAGCGAGCCGTCGACGCGATCGCCCAACTCGCGATCACCCGCGATGTCGGTTCGCCGGTCACCGCGTCGAGCACATGATGCAGCCCGTCGCCCCAGCTGCGTCGGTTCGAGGCGCTGGCGCACAGAGCCGCGTCGTCGGGCCCGCCGCTGAGCTCGACGACTCCGATGGCCTTCGTCGGGTCGAGCGGGTGCTCCAGCGCGACCCGCAGCGGCACTCCCCGGGTGCGCAGATCGCCGCTGGCATCGACGACGTGCTGATGGATGCCGTGGTCGGCGAGCAGCTCACTCACCAGATCCACCAGGTAGCCCTTGCCCGCGGCCCCGACGTCGAGCAGCACAGGAGTCGTGGTCGTGAGGTGTTCGCCGTCCCACTCGAGCGCGTCATCCCAGGAGGGCACCCCTGCGCGCTTGGCCGCCGGGCTCAAGCGGTACTGCGCGTCGTAACCGAGCGACTCGAGGGCGTGTCCGACGAGCGGTGAGACCTGGCCGCTGCTCGCCTCGTAGAGCTCACGATAGAGCGCGAGAAGTTCTGGCGCGTCATCCGGCATGCGATAGCGGCCCGGCTCGCGGGCGATCCGAGTCACCAGCGAGTCGTCTCGAAAGCGCGACCAGTCGCGATCGAAGCGATCGATGCGAGTGGTGACGACAGCGCGCGCTTCCGCTGAGATCGGCTCGGCCGTGTCAATGCGCCACGGGGTGCCGATCGCGTCAAAGGTCCAGGCTTCGGGGAGCGGATCGATGTTCATCGATTGCCGTCCACGCTCGTCGACGTGCGTGATGACTGCGGCCGCACCCCTCACCCCTTGGCGTCGGTCTTGATGGTCTCGATGGCCTTGTTAAACCCGCCACTCGTGAGCGAAGAACCGGCGACACGCGACACCTGGAGTTGGTCGATGTTTTTGCCGACCACGATCGCGCCGACTCCCTGCACGAACATCGCCTGATATTCCTTCGCGGTGGGATCGGTGGCGTGCGGTGTCACGGTGAGTTCCGTCACTTTGTCGCCCGCGAGCGTGAGCTTCACCGTGACCGTCTGCTCGCCTGCTGGTGAGAGGTAGCTGCCGTCTTCCGTGTAGGTGCCGTCGGTGTAGGGGCCACCGCCCGCGGCATCGGCCGCTCCTGTCGCGCACCCCGCCAGGGCGCAGACCAATCCGAGTCCTGCCAAGCCGACGGCGAGGGTGCGGGTGGGGCGAGGCATCATGAAGAACTCCTGGGCGTGGGTGGCGGTCGTCGAACGGTGTCATCAGCGCGTACCTCCAGCATGGCAGCGCCACCCGAGCAAGAACCTTGAATCCGACGTGCGGAGGGCGCACCCTCGCCGAACCTAAACTGGCCTGATGGCTGAGGTTGTGATCGTTGATTCGCGCGAAGAAGCGGGGGCGCTCGGGGCGGAGTTTGTCGCGCGACTACTGGCGTCGACGTCGGATGCCGTGCTCGGCCTGGCGACCGGCTCGACCCCGTTGCCGCTCTGGCACGCACTCGCGGCTCGGTCGCTCGACCTGTCGCGCGTACGCGGCTTCGCGCTCGACGAATACATCGGTCTGCCGCCGGGGCACCCCGAAAGCTACCGCGCGGTCATCACGCGCGAGGTCGTCGAGCCGCTCGGGCTGACGCCATCCCTTGTTCATGTTCCCGGCGACGACGGGGGTCCGGTCGAGGGTGCAGGGCTGCGCTACGAGGCTGCGATCGCCGCGGCGGGCGGTGTCGACATGCAGGTGCTCGGGATCGGTCGCACCGGACACATTGGATTCAACGAACCGGGGTCATCGCTCGCGTCCGCGACGCGAGTGAAGACGCTCACCGAGCAGACCCGACTCGACAACGCGCGATTCTTCGACTCGCTGGATGACGTGCCTCGACACTGTCTCACGCAAGGTCTCGGCACGATTCTGCGGGCTCGGCACCTGATGCTGTTTGCCTTCGGCGAAGAGAAGGCCGCAGCGATCGCGGGTGCCGTTGAAGGGCCAGTGTCGTCGTCGCTGCCGGGATCGGCGATTCAACTTCACCCGTTGGTCACCGTCATCATCGACGGGGCAGCAGCCTCGCAGCTTCAGCACGCGGATTACTACCGCTTCGCCTGGGACAACCGGCTCGACTTCGAGCGCTGAGCCGGCCTGGTGCATATGCCCTCATCGGCATGCGGCGTGGTCGCGAACTCCGACTCTGATCCGGCGCGGGATCGCTAGGCTCGGGAATCATGACGTCAGCAGCTCCGCAGCAGCGATTCCCGCTGCCGGCACTGCTCGTCATCTCGGGGGCGATCTTCGCGTCGGTGTCGACGGAGTTTCTGCCAACCGGACTCATTCCGGACATCGCATCTGAGCTACACGTCTCGGTCTCGCAGGTCGGCCTGCTGGTGACGGTCTTCGCCATCACCGTCGTCATCAGCACGGCCCCCCTGACCTCACTCACCCTGCGCTTTCCGCGCAAGTCGCTGATGGTCGCCATGCTCGGGGTGCTCGTCATCGCGAACGTGTTGTGCGCCGTTGCGCCGAGCTACGCATTTCTGGCTGTCGCGCGCGTGCTCGGCGGCCTCGCCCATGGAGTCTTCTGGTCGGTGACAGGGCCGTACGCGGCGCGCCTGGTTGAGCGTCGTCAGCTGTCGCGGGCCGTCGCTGTGACGCAGGGAGGCGGGAGTGCGGCATTCGTGCTGGGCGTTCCACTCGGCACAGCACTCGGGCACGCACTTGGCTGGCGGATGTCGTTTGCGGTGATGGCCGGGGTGGTGCTGCTTCTTCTCGTCTTGGTGGTCGTTGCCCTGCCTCCGGTTTCGCATTTGGTGACTCTCTCGACCGGAGAGATCGCCGTGCCGGCGAGGCGCGACCGTACCCTTCCGGCGCTGGTGATCGTGGCGGTGACCATCCTGTTCATCAACCTGGGGCAGAACACTTTCTCGACCTACGTCGTTCCCTGGTCGATCGGAGTCGGCAGCGTTCCCGCCGCCGATGTCGGCGCGCTGTTGGCGGCGTCGGGTGCCGCTGGTGCAGTCGGTCTGGTGATCGCGGGAGTGTTCGGAGACCGCTACCCCCGGGGCGCAATGGTGGCGCTGGCGACTCTGATGGTGGTCGCCAGCTGCGCCCTCGCATTGTTCGCCCCGGGGTCGCCGCTGCGCGTGGTGATCGGACTGATCATCGTCGGGCTCGCCTATGGCGGTATCCCGTCATTGCTTCACAGCCGCATGCAGCATTCCGTCTCGGCGAGGATCCGCGACACCGCCGCAGCGTGGGTCACCATCTCGTTCAACCTCGCGATCGGTTGCGGCGCGCTCCTCGGAGCTGTGCTGCTCGATCGCTTAGGAATCCAGGTGCTGCCGTGGGCAGGGGCGGCACTTGTGCTGGTGGCCGTCGTGTTCATTCTTGCCACGGATCGGCGCCGGATCGCGTTGCACCCGGGTGAAAGTCACGGCCACATTCGAGGTCACAGATGAACCTGCTCTTGCACCGCCATGCCTCCATGGTGCAGATTGGGCGCATGCCACCGTCTGGACAGCACCAGCATTGATCCGATGCTGGTGCGGAGCAGCAAGGAACCCCATCCTCTACTGATCCAACCCAAGGCCGTGCCGTGACCCCTCAAAAAATTCTTTTCGATGTCGATACAGGTATCGACGACTCGCTCGCGCTGCTCTACTTGCTGGCGAGCCCCGACGAGGCTGACATCCTCGCGATCACCTGCACCTCCGGCAATGTGCCGGCCCGCGCGGTAGCGCGCAACAACCTGAACTGGCTGGCACTGTGCAAGGCGCCAGATATCGAGGTTGCTCTCGGCAGCGAGGTGCCGCTGCTGGCGCCGCTGATGACCACGGAAGAGACGCACGGGCCTCAGGGCATCGGCTACGCCGAGTTGCCCGATTCTGGCCGGCAGATCTCGAGCAGGCATGCCACAGAGGTGTGGATCGAGGCCGTGCGAGCCCACCCTGGCGAGATCATCGGGTTGGTGACCGGGCCGCTCACCAACCTGGCACTCGCCGTGCGACTGGAGCCCGAACTGCCGCGCCTGCTCAAGCGCCTGGTCGTGATGGGCGGCTCCTTCGACTACCCCGGAAACACCACTCCGACCTCTGAGTGGAACATCGCCGTCGACCCCGACGCCGCCAAGCTGGTGTTCGACGCCTTCTCGGGGCTGCCAGAAGACCGGTTCCCGATCATCGCCGGTCTCAACATCACCGAGCGCATCGAGCTCTACCCGCACCACCTTGCTGAGCTGGCACGGGTCGCCGGCAGCGAACCTGAGGAGCTGATCTCTCCGGATGACGCCCCCGGCACGCTGTCACAGGCGTCCAACCCGGTGGTGCGCTACCTCTCAGATGCCGTGCGGTTCTACATGGAGTTCCACCTGGCACACGGACAGGGCCACCTCGCCCATATTCACGATCCGGTCGCGGCGGCGCTCGCCATCCATCCCGAGTTCGCGACTCTGCGCAGTGCGACGGTCGATGTCGAGCTCGGGGGCACCCTCAGCCGCGGCACGACCATCGCCGACTGGGCAGGTCTCTGGGGTCGCGACAAGAACGCGGCGGTCGCGGTCGACACCGACCCGGCGATGTTCTTCACCCATTTCATCGAGCGTGTCGCCGGGCTCGCCCGCCGAGTCGCCGAATCGCAGTAACACTCATCCGCACAACCGAAGGGAATACCGATGTCAGACATCGTTAAACCGCAGGATCCGCATCGCCTCCGCAATAACGGTTTCATCATCGCCGGTGCTGTCGTCGTCGCGGCGACCTACCTGTACCTGGTGCTCGTGCAGCCAGCAGGCGTCGGTGACGGCGTCGGCAAGGGTGGTGCGGCGGCTCTCATCACGCTCGCCGGGTACGTGCTCGGCGCGCTGCTCATCGCCATCGGAGCGATCAACCGCCTCCCCACCACCACCGTGGTGCTGGTGCCCGTGGCGATCGCGATCAACATTGTTGTGGGTCAGATCACCTCGGCGCTCGGTCTTCCGCTGTACCTCGACTCCATCGGCACGATCCTGGTCGCAGTGGTCGCGGGCCCCGCGGCCGGTGCAGTCACTGGTGGGCTGTCGAACGTGATCTGGGGTCTGACGCTGAGTCCGCTGGCTCTGCCGTTCGCGATCGTGGCGATCGTGATCGGCACCGTCGCAGGATGGGCAGCACGCGCTGGCGTGTTCCGCAGCTACTGGGCTCCGCCGATCGCAGGCATCATCACCGGCATCATCGCAGCGCTCGCCTCGTCGCCGATCTCGGCGTTCATCTTCGGCGGCGCGACCGGCGGCGGTACGGGTGCGATCGTGGCGGCGTTCCAGGCCTTCGGCAACTCGCTGCTCGCCTCGACCACCCTGCAGGGGCTGCTCAGCGACCCGCTCGACAAGCTGATCACCTTCACGGTGGTCATGTTCATCCTGCTGGCGCTGCCGACCCGCTTCAAGCAGCGCTTCCCGTTTGTGCGGCAGTACAACGTGCTTCCGGGCATGAAGAAGAAGGGCTAGTCCCCTTCTTCATGTCGACCCTGTATCTGGATCGCCCGTCACCCCTG
>JBDUBG010000411.1:0-2424 GCA_040004215.1 Pseudolysinimonas sp.
CGTCGACCTGCTGGCGGACCATGCCCTGGTATTTCTTGGCGTCGATGACGAAGACGCCGCGAGGTCCGACCGCGATGTGATCGATGTTTGCCTTCGTGCCCGGGATGCGCCGGTCGTGAAGCACCTGAACGCCCAGCGGCGTGAGCCGGTCGAGCGCCGCTCCGACAGCCACCTCGCCGTTCGCACCCTTCTGCCACGCCGCCGTGCTCTGCGGCTCGTCGCTGAGGGCGAGCATCAGTCCGCCGAGCTTGGGATGCGCGGTGCGGATGCGGTCCTCGCGCTTGGCGGCTCGCTTGTCATGCTCACGCTGCGCGGAGGCGCCCGCGGTGCCAGAGCCGGGGGTAGGCAGATCGAGGTCGGCAGGGAGGCAGGCGATGCAGGTGACCGTTCGAGACTCGCGATCGTAGGCAGCCTGGATGCCGGCGGCGAGAGGTCGTCCGCAGGTGTGGCAGGTGCCGGCGAAACGTAGGGCCATCATCTTCGTGGTGCTCGGGGCGTCGGTCACGGGTCTGAGGGTAGGCGGGAGTGGGTGGGGCTCGACAGACCGCGTTCGGGGGCGGGCGGTGTGAGTGTCTCCCTTGGGGCGCATCCCTTCCTCCACAGGCTCGATTTCTCAAAGATCTTCTACTACCGAACATACGTTCGAAGGTGGAAAATGGATGCATGACCCCCCTCCAGCAGCAGCTCGACGCCGCGGCGCGGGCGCTCGGCGAGGTGCGCGTCGAGGGTCTCGCCGTGGTGGCCGACTCGGATTTGCTGGGGTTGATCGCCGCCTCCGCCCTGAACGAGCGGAGCGCCAGGGCGCATTCCGCCGTGCTCGCCGGCGAGCTGGCCCGGCGTTCGGCGCCCGAGCTCGGCCACGACGGCCTGGCGCAGCGCTCGGGTTGGCGCACGCCGCAGAAGCTCCTCCAGGCGACAACCGGCGGCACCTCGCGAGACGCGGCCCAGGCGGTGCGGGTCGGTGGGCTGGCGAACTCCCATCCGTGGCTCGGCGCGGTTGCGCAAGGTGTCGCGCAGGGTCGGGTGTCGACCGATGCTGCCGATTCGATCCGCGCGGGGCTCGGGCTGCCCAGCGACGACGTGCCGGCCGAAGTGCTGGCCGACGCGGCGGCTCGACTGGCCGAAGAATCGGGCGCCCACGATGCGGACCGCCTCTTCCAACTGGCCCGCGAGGCGCGTGACCAACTGGATGCCGTGGGCATCGTCGACAGGCAACGCGCCGCGTGGCAGGCGCGCGAGTTTCGGTTGCAGCGGCTGCGAGATGGCAGCGTGCGCGTGGTCTGGCACCTCGACCCGATCGAAGGGTCGGTGATCAGCGAGGTGTTCGACCGCGCAACGTCTCCCCGGCGCGGTGGCCCGCGCTTCATCAGCGACGCCGAACGGGCCCAGCAGATCGTCGATGATCCGCGCAGCACCGAGCAACTGGCATCCGACGTGTTCTTCCAGCTGGTGACCGCCGGAGCCGAGGTGCAGCCGCAGCACCTGCTCGGTCGCGGCGCTCCCGCCGTGCGGGTCACGGTCACCGAGAAGCAACTCATCGCGCGCACCGGACGCGGTCGGTTGCAGCGCACCCAGCAATCGGTATCAATCGAGACCATCGAACGCCTGGCCTGCGTTCAGGGCACCATCGCCGTGGTGTTCGACGAGCACGGCAATCCCCTCGACGTCGGCCGCGAGCAGCGTCTTTTCACCACTCGCCAGCGCATCGCTCTCGCCGAACGCGACGCAGGATGCCGCTGGCCCGGCTGCGACCGCCCACCCTCCTGGTGCGAAGCTCATCACATCGAGCACTGGGGCCGCGACGGCGGGCGAACGGATGCGGCCGACGGACTCCTGCTCTGCAAGCACCATCACCTGCTGCTCCACGATCATCATTGGGAGATCGAGAGGCGGGGGCAGGCCCGCGCCGAGTATTGGCTGATCCCGCCACCGGATCACCCCGACCCGGGACCGCGAGCACTTCCGAGTCGCAGCCTCGCGCTGCAAGATCTGCTCACCGCATGAGCTGTCGAGTCGCGCCGGCGAGCGCCCGTGCTCGGCCCGTGGGGTCCCCACGCGGGTGCTCGCACCCGTGGTCGTGGACCTGCCGCGGCACTCGCGCATCGGACCACGCTCAGCGCCGCTACGCGTCCGTCAGTTGGGCAGAGCGCCCACCGCCGCGCGGTCGTATGCCCCGTGCGAGGCGGACACGTCGCTCAGGTGCTCGATCGACCATTCGCGCAGCGCACCCAGCGGCTCGAGCAAGGTGCGGCCGGCGGTGGTGAGCGAATACTCCACACGCACGGGGACCTCCGGGTACACCGTGCGGCTCACGAGTCCGTCGCGCTCGAGACCGCGCAGGGTCTGGGTCAGCATCTTCTGCGAGACACCGGCGACGCCACGAAGCAACTCCGAGAAGCGCGCATCGCGTTCGCCGAGGAGGCC
>JBDUBG010000378.1:0-2413 GCA_040004215.1 Pseudolysinimonas sp.
GTCTTCGCCGAACCGACCAAGCTCGTCACCGGCGGGTGGATCGGCGCCTTCGCGGCCGCCTGGCTCGGCATCTGGATGGCGCAGCTCGCGCCCTTCCAGCAGGTGCTGCCCGTGCAGGTGGCCGCCAAGATTCACTCGGCGCACTGGCAAGACGCGGTGATCGCTTTCGGCATCATCTCGGGTATTGCCGGCCTCTGCGCGCTGATCGCCTTTCCGCTGACCGGCGCGCTCAGTGACCGCACCACCTCGCGCTTCGGTCGCCGCCGCCCGTGGATTCTCGGCGGCACGATTCTGTTCGCCGGCGCCCTGGTCGCCCTCGGTTTGCAGACTGAGTTGGTGGGACTCGGCGTCTGCTGGTCGCTCGCGATCATCGGCTTCTGCGTGCTCACCTCCTCGCTCACGGCGACGATCAGCGACCAGGTGCCCGTGCGGCAACGGGGCGTCGCCTCGAGCTGGATCTCGGCGCCGCAGGCGATCGGCACCATCCTCGGCATCGTGCTGGTCACCATCGTGATCACCGACCAGGTCTTCGGGTACCTCGCCCTCGCGCTCCTGCTGCTCGCCCTCGTGCTGCCGTTCCTGCTGCGAGCTCCGGATGCGCGGCTCACGCTCGCGCAGCGTCCCCCTTTCACGCTCAAGGCCATCGTGCAGGGCATGTGGATCTCGCCACGCAAGCACCCGGACTTCGGCTGGACGCTGCTCAGCCGCATCCTCGTGAACATCGGCAACGCGTTGGGTACCGGGCTGCTGTTCTACTTCCTTGAGTTCGGTCTGCACATGTCGCAAGACGACGCCAACACCTCGCTGCTGATCTTGGTCGCGGTGTACCTGGTCGGCGTGGTCACCTCGGCATTGGTAGCGGGGCGGTGGAGCGACCGCATCGGTCGCCGTAAGCCGTTCGTGATGATCAGCGCGGTACTCCAAGGCATCGCTGCCCTCATTCTGGCGATCTTCCCGATCTTCCCGGCCGCCGTCGCCGGCGGTCTGATCCTCGGACTCGGCTACGGCTGCTTCCTGGCGGTCGACCAGGCGCTGGCTACTCAGGTGCTGCCCGACCCCGCCGACCGTGGCAAGGATCTCGGCATCATGAACATCGCCACCGCCGTTCCGCAGGCGGTTGCCCCGCTGATCGGCGCACTCGTGGTCGCGGCGCTCGGCGGATTCGCCGGGCTCTTTGTCCTGTCCGCCGTCGCAGCTGTGCTGGGTGCACTGGCGATCCTCCCGATCAAGAAGGTGCGATGACTGCGTCACCCCTGTCACTCAGGCGAACGGCAGCCGCGCCCTGGAAGAACCCGGCGAAGTACTGGCCGAGCCTCACCGCGGCGACCGCTGACCTCGACACCCCGCTCGGCGCGATCTCGGTCGAAGCTCTGGCGGCCAACGCCTTCGACCTGCTCGACCGGGCTGCCGGCATGCCGATCCGCGTCGCCACCAAGTCGGTGCGCGTGCGTGGGGTGCTCGATGCCGTGCTCGCGTTGCCGGGATACCGCGGCATCCTGGCATACACGCTGCCCGAGGCGCTCTGGCTCGCGGCTGGCCGCGCCTGCTACGACGATGTCGTCGTCGGCTACCCCACGGTCGACCGCGCAGCGATCGCGGCGCTCGGCGCTGACGCGCAGCTCGCCTCGCGCGTGACGCTCATGATCGACGACCTGCGCCAGCTCGATCTGATCGATTCCGTCGTCGCGCCCAGCCGTCGCGCGAAGATCCGGCTTGCCCTCGAGTTGGATGCCAGCTACGAGTCCGCCGTCCTCGGCCACGTCGGGGTGCGCCGCTCGCCGATCCACACCGCCGACGCCGCACGCGCGACCGCCGCGCAGATCGTGACGCGACCCGGGTTCGAGTTGGTCGGCATGATGGGGTACGAGGCGCAGATCGCGGGCACGGTCAACAAGGGCACAGGGCGCGGCAGCATCATCCGCCGGATGCAGCGTGCCAGCGCCGCCGAGCTGGCCGAGCGTCGGGCCGCCGCCGTCGCGGCCGTGCGCGAACTGGCCGAGCTCGAGTTCGTCAACGGAGGCGGAACCGGCTCGATCGAGACCACCAGGGCCGACCCCTCGGTCACCGAGGTCGCGGCCGGCTCTGGGCTGTTCGGCCCGCACCTCTTCGACGGCTACGTGCAGTTCGCCCCCGCCCCCGCTGCGGCCTTCGCTCTCAGTGTGGTGCGCCGCCCGACACCCGAGATCGCGACACTGCTCGGCGGAGGATGGATCGCCTCCGGCCCGACAGCGTACGATCGCCAGCCCCAACTCGTCTGGCCGGCGGGGCTGAAGACGCTGCCGCGCGAAGCATCCGGGGAGGTCCAGACACCCGTCACCGGTCCCGCCGCTCGCGACCTCGCGATCGGTGAGCGGGTGTGGCTGCGCCACACCAAAGCTGGCGAACTCAGCGAGCACCTGAACGCCTTCGCGCT
>JBDUBG010000461.1:0-2412 GCA_040004215.1 Pseudolysinimonas sp.
GACGTCGGCGCCGAGGGCTGCGGCGAGCGCGACGGCGGTGGTGTCGGACCCGCCGCGGCCCAGCGTCGTGATGTCTTTCGAGTCGCGATTGAAGCCCTGGAAGCCGGCAACGATCACAATCGCTCCCTCGTCGAGAGCCTCACGCAGCCGAACCGGGGTGACGTCGACGATGCGCGCCGAGCCGTGGCGGGCATCCGTGATCATGCCGGCCTGACTGCCGGTGTACGAGCGGGCCTCGACGCCCATGCTCTTAATGGCCATCGCCAGCAGTGCCATCGAGATGCGCTCACCGGTGGTGAGGAGCATGTCGAGTTCGCGGGGATCGGGAATCGGCGTGACCTCATGGGCAAGATCGAGCAGTTCGTCGGTCGTGTCGCCCATGGCGCTCACCGCGACGACCACCTCGTTGCCCGCCTTACGGGTCTCGACGATCCGCTTCGCGACTCGCTTGAGGCTTTCGGCGTCCGCGACGGACGAGCCGCCGTACTTCTGGACGATGAGACTCACAAAGCACGAGTTTACCGGCGCACCAAGGCGGGTACGGGCCGCGGGCCGCGCGTACGACTACTGCGTACGATCAGCGAGAAAACCCTCGACGAACTGCGCGGTGTCGTGCCAGTTCTCGACCGCGTGGGTGGGCACGCCCAGTGCCTTGACGGGGTAGTCGTTGCCGTCAATGTCGAGGCGGTCGCCGACAAAGAGCATGTCGTCGATCCGGATGCCGGTGAGCTCGGCGAGCTTGTTCATCCCATATGCCTTGTCGATGCCCATCCGGGTGATATCGATGCTGGTCGAGCCGCCCGAGCGCACCTCGAGCTGGGGCAGCAACTTCTGCACCGCCTCGCGCAGGGTGTTTTTCTTCTCGCCCGTTGGGTCCCACGCCCTCTTGGCCTCAACCGGTGCCTGCTGGCCGAGCGCCGAGAAGGTGATCTGCGATCCGCGATCTTCGAGGATGTCGCCCCACGTCTCGTCGGCCCAGAACCCTAGCCGCTTGGCCTCGCCCTCGACCGCGCCGAGCGCCGCCCGCTTCTCGTCGCCGCTCAGATTTTCGGCATATTGCTCGTACCAGAACGACTCACGCGGATTGTCTCCGACATACCGGTAGTACTGCGTGCCGCACGTGGGCATCAGGTGCAGTCGGCCGAGCGACTCCGGATCATCCAGTGGCAGATGGTCGATGACCTGGGTCTGAAACTGCTGAAACTGCCCACCCGAAATGATGCAGACCTCGACGACGTCGAGTAACCGAACCAACAATCGCGCCATCGCTGGGTCGACCGGCGACTTCGACGGGGCAAGGGTGTCATCGAGGTCGAAGGCGACCAAGAGAGGAGGTGTGCTCACCCGACACAGTGTGCCAGAGGCGTTTGGCATAGCGTGGCGATATGAGCGACGATCGGCCCGGTTGGGGCACGCAATCCACTCGGCAGATTACCTGGCACGATCCCGCACCCGCCCTTGAGCTGGTGCGCACGATGAGTGGTCTTGACTACCTCAGTGGAATCAGAAGCGGCCTGGTTCCGCCGCCGCCGATCGCCGAGCTGCTCGGCATGGACATGACGAGCGTTGCCGTCGGTGAAGTCGAGTTCACCCTGCCGCCGCACCCGAGTCACTTCAACCCGATCGGCGGCGTGCACGGCGGCATCCTGTGCACCGTGCTCGATACGGTCACCGGCTGTGCGGCACACTCCACCTTGCAGCCGGGTTTCGGCTACACCTCGATCGACATCAACGTCAGCTACCTGCGCGGCGTCACCATGGATTCCGGCCTGCTGACCTTCACAGGACGGGTCACCAAGGGCGGCCGCCGCGTGATCTTCACCGAGGCAGAAGGGGTGGATGCCGCGGGCAATCTGGTCGCAACCGCGACGAGCTCGCTGCTCGTCATGCCGCCCTCGCGCGCCTAACCCCGGCCAGCGCGGGGCTTCATGACGGTGAAAGTGATCGAGCGCGTCTCGCGTGCTCGCTGCTCCAGGTCCTCCAAATCGGCCAGGTCGTCGGCGACCGTGAAATCTCGGCGGGGTCGAGAAACCTGCTGGGATCGGCTCACGCAACTCGGAAAAATGCGTGCCTAGGCTTCGACGACCCGCCGACCCTCGAAGGCACGACCGAGGGTGACCTCGTCTGCGTACTCCAGGTCGCCGCCGACGGGCAGGCCGGAGGCGAGCCGGGTGACGCGCAGGCCCGGCTGCACCAGCAGGCGCGAAAGATAGGTCGCGGTCGCCTCGCCCTCGAGGTTGGGGTCGGTCGCGATGATCACCTCGGTGACGGTGCTGTCGGCGAGCCGCTGCACCAACTGAGTGAACCGGAGCTCGTTCGGTCCGATGCCGTCGATCGGGCTGAGCGCCCCACCGAGCACGTGATACAGGCCGCGGAACTCACGCGTGCGTTCGATGGCCGCCACATCTTTGG
>JBDUBG010000370.1:0-2407 GCA_040004215.1 Pseudolysinimonas sp.
ATCGAGGCGCCGGTGCTGGTGCCGTGGGATCCGACTGCCTTCGACGCGGCGCTGCTGAGCGGTCGCACCCTGCTCGACGCTGCTCCGAAATCCGCGGCGCGGGTTGCCGTCCGTGAGCTGGCTCGGCAGGTGGGGGTTACGGCGGCATTACGCGGCACTGCCACCGTGGGGGCATGACTCACCGCCTCACCCTGCCACTCGTCACCGCTGCTGCGCTCGTCGTCATGACGGCGCTGGCCGGATGCACCACTGGCGGCTCGCCGGCATCGAGCAGCAGTCCGGTTGCGGCCAGCGCATCCGCGTCAGCGGCCCCCTCGGCTCACACCGCCTTCACCATCCCGACCACCTGCCTGTCGGCAGCAGAGGTGTCAAACCTCTTGGGCATGCCCGAGTACGGTCCAACGGTTACGGCGAGCCCTGGCAGTCTGATTTGCGAGTACCTCACCGCGACCGAAGACGGCGCGATCATCTACTACGAATCCAGGCCGGGTGCGTCGCCTGCCGTCCTGGCCGCGAGCGTGGCGAGCAACCCGCCAGACGGCGCGACGGTCACGCCGATCTCCCATCTCGGTGATGCGGCATATGAACTGACGACCCCAGAGGGCGAAGGCGTCATCGTCCTCTCCGGGTCCACTCTGATCACCATCGCCGGCGGGATGACGACTCTGCCCCGGGTGGAGTCGTTGGCCGTTGACGTGTTGGCGGGCTAGCGTCGCATCATGAGCGGCGAACGGGTCCTAGTCACGGGTGGGACGGGCTTCATCGGCTCGCACGCCATCGTCCAACTTCTGGCGGCGGGCTACAGAGTGCGCACCACCGTGCGCAACCTGTCGCGCGCCGACGATGTTCGCGCGCTGGCGGTCGCGGGCGGGGCAGCATCGGGCGTCAAGATTGCGACCGAAACCATCGAGGTCGTCGCCGCCGATTTGATGAGTGACGAGGGGTGGGCCGACGCGGTCGCGGACTGCAGCTATGTGCTGCACGTCGCATCCCCGTTCCCCGTGACGCAGCCGAAGGACGAGAACGAGCTGATCGCCCCGGCCCGTGAAGGGGCGCTGCGGGTGCTGAGGGCCGCCCGCGACGCCGGTGTTAGGCGTGTCGTGCTCACCTCGAGCTTCGCCGCGATCGGCTACAGTCCCAAGACTCACGAAGGCGACTACACCGAGGCCGACTGGACCGACCCGAAAACGCCCGGCATCACGCCATACGTCAAATCGAAGACGCTGGCCGAGCGTGCGGCATGGGACTTCATCCAGAGCGAGGGCAAGAGCCTCGAGCTCTCCGTCGTGAACCCGGTAGGAGTCTTCGGCCCGGCATGGGGCACCGACCTGTCGACCTCGGTCGAGCTGATGCGTTCGATGCTCAACGGGGCCGTGCCCGTCATCCCGCCGATCTCGACCTCGGTCGTGGATGTTCGGGATGTCGCGTCCCTCCACCTGCTCGCCATGACCCACCTGGCTGCGGCCGGCGAACGGTTCCTCGCGGTGGCCGGGCCGCCGATGACCTTCTCGGAGTTGGCCGAACTGCTGCGCTCCCACCTCGGCCCGCTGGGCGCGAAGCTACCCACCCGCACCATTTCGCCCGGGATGGTGCGCTTTCTCGCTATCTTCATCCCGCGTATGCGCGTCATCGCCGCGCAACTCGGCCAGGTCAAGAGCTCCCATCACGACAAGGCGACGAAGCTGCTGGGCTGGAAGCCGCGTTCCAATGCCGAGGCGGTCGAGGCATCCGCCGACAGCCTGGTGGCGCTCGGTCTGGTCGGCGGCGAGGCCTGAGGAGTCACCGTTTTTCGGTTGCCTCATCCACTCATGTGACGTGAACGCGCAGTCGTTACCCGTGCGACCCGTCGTTTGCGTCACATGAGCGCATCACCGACCGTCGTCCTGGGTAGACACAGCAGGGGGCGCGAGACACCGTAGCCTAGGCACGTGTCGACGCTCTCGGACTTGATGGCGGCCCAGGGCCGCTCGGCCGACTCGGATGTCGAGTGGTTGCACCTGCTCGTGGCCGATGGGCAACTCATCGCCGACCTTGCCTTCGCTGACATCGTGCTCTGGGTGCCAACGGCATCCAACAGTTTCATCGCGGTGGCCCACTCACGGCCCAGCTCCGCGGCGACCCTGTTCTACCGAGACTTCGTTGGCCAAGAGATCAAGCCGGAGTGGCGGCAGCAGGTCACCGAGGCGTTCGAGACGGCGCAGATCGTCGACACAGCAGCGCCGGATTGGTACGAAGAGACTCCCACACGGGTGCGAGCTGTGCCGGTGCTGCGCCGGCTCAGCCCGACCGGGGCGGCAACGACCGAGCATCCGATCGCGGTGATCACTCGCCACAGCAACTTGAGCGAGGCGCGCACCCCGAGCCGCCAGGAGCTCACCTTCAACCAGTGCGCCAACGACCTGTTCGC
>JBDUBG010000335.1:0-8003 GCA_040004215.1 Pseudolysinimonas sp.
GCCGGTCGACGCGTGCCCAGTGGATCGAGCGGCCAGGTGATCCACTCCAGGTTGTCGCCGAGCGGGTTCTCGTCGTGCTCGGGAGCAGCTGGCAACTCGTCGATGACATCCGCCATCGCCAGCTCGCGCAGAAACACGCTCGGTTCACGGTGTTTGGTCTGAGTGGCCCAGAACGACCCACTGAGCAGCAGCTCGTGACGGGCGCGGGTGACCGCGACGTAGGCGAGGCGACGCTCCTCGTCGAGCGCGCGCTGACCCACCGCGGCTTTGAAGGTGTCGCGGTTGTCAAGCAGTTCTTTGCGGGTGGTCGCCGACCTCCAGTCATAGACAGGCAGATCGTCGGCGTCACCGCGGAATGGCCACGGCAATTGCCCGAAAGCGAGCCAGCCGTTCGTGCCCTCGATCGGCTTCGACGGCAACTCGTCTGCCACCAGACGGGGCACCGCGACGAGATCCCATTCGAGCCCCTTTGCCCCGTGAATCGTGAGAATCTGCACGGTGCCGGGCTCGGGGTCTTCGGGCCG
The DNA here is from genome assembly GCA_040004215.1 of Pseudolysinimonas sp. GTDB lineage: Bacteria > Actinomycetota > Actinomycetes > Actinomycetales > Microbacteriaceae > Lysinimonas. The sequence continues at coordinate 525 of JBDUBG010000335.1, forward strand.
CGGCGACAGATCTTCGCGCTCTTCAGCCGCGCGCAACCAGGCGAGGAAGCCATTCAGCTCCGACCCCACCCGGGTGCTCGAGTCATCCAGCGCCAGGTAGCCATCGATCGCGTCGAACAGCGCCTCCATCGGCGCGCCACCGAGCGGTCGGTCTTCGTTCGCCACCACCTCGATGTCGAGCCGCAGCTCTTGCTCGACGAGAGAAACCAGGTCGGGCAATGAGAGCCCGGCGCGGCCCCGCAGGCGTGCGACGACCTGCCCGGCGTCTCGCAACCGCACCAAGCCGAGCTCGCTGAAGTGCGCAAGCGCCGTGTGACCTGCGCGCGCGGCGGCCAAGAAGTCGAGCGCATCGACGATCGATCCGCCCTCACCCTCGGTCAGGCTGGAGCGCATGCGCACTTTCACCTCATCGGCGTAGACCTGTTGAGCGTGGTCACGGTCGCGCAGCCACGACGCGAGACGGTTGAGCGCGTGCAGGTCGTGCACGCCGACTCGCCAGCGTGAGCCGGCCAGCACTCGAATCAGTTCGAGACCGGCACCCGGATCGCTGAGCACCGACAGCATCGACACCAGATCGGCGATCTCGGGCTCTGCCAGCAGCCCGCCGAGCCCGAGCACGTGGTACTTCACTCCGTGCGCGCGGAGCGCCCGCAAGAAGGTCGGCTGAGTTTTGCGGGCACGAAACAGCAGGGCAGCAGAAGGGGGCTCTGCCCTCGTCAATCGAGCCGCGAACCACGCCGCGACGGCCTCGGCTTCGGCCTCGAGATGCTCCTCGAAACGCACCGCGATCGGCAGGTCGCTCGCCGTCGGAGCCGGTGTGAGCTTCTCGACCGGCACCTTCGAGGCGAGTGACAGCGGAACCACGAGAGTGTTGGCCGCGTCGAGGATGCGATGCCCGTTCCTCCAGCTCGTCGAGAGCGGGAAGGCTCGCCCGACCGCGCCGAACTGGGCGGCAAACTGCTCGAGGTTCGAGGCGGAGGCGCCGCGCCATCCATAAATCGACTGGTTCGGGTCGCCGACAGCCATGACCGGATGACCCGAGAACAGCGTCGCGAGCATTCGCGTCTGCACAACCGACGTGTCTTGATACTCGTCGAGAAGCACGACCCGGTACCTGTCCCGGAGCTCTGCCGCCACGGTCGGCTGCTTGGCCACGATTTGCAACGCCAGCGCCACCTGGTCGGAGTACTCCACCGCGCTGCGGGTCAGTTTGGCGGCGTCGTACTCTGCGACCAGATCGACCAGCGTGTCAAGGGCAGCGACAGCGGTCGCCATTCCGTCGACCGCTGCGTATGCGCCTCGGCCGCCTGCTGGCAACCCGGCGACGGCCGCGAACTGCTGGGAGAAGACCCGCACTGCCTCGGGATCTGCGATGTTCTCGGCGATCGCGCGGCTCAGGCCGAGCGCCGCATTGGTGACCGGGTCGAGGTTTTTGTCGAGCTCTGACAGCCGGGGGTCGAGCGACCGAGTGACGGTCGCGCGGGCGAGCTGCCAGGCGCCTGCTTCACCGAGAACGGCGCCGTCGCCCTCGCGACCGACCAAAATCGCGTTGTCGCGGTAAATCGAGTTCGCGAATGAGTTGTAAGTCGACACCGCTGGCTGCTGGAACGGGTCATGGTCTTCGGCGGTGAGGCCCGCCTCAGTGAGCTGTTCGATGCGACGCCGGATTCGGACCAGCAACTCGCCCGCCGCCTTGCGAGTGAAGGTGAGCCCGAGCACCTGGCTCGGCATCACGTGCTCGTTGGCCAGCAGCCAGAGCACGCGGTTGGCCATCGTCTCGGTCTTGCCGCTGCCGGCGCCGGCCACCACCAGTGCCGGAGCCAGCGGCGCCTGGATGACTGCCTGCTGCTGTGTGGTCGGCTCGGGCAGCCCCAGCGCCGCCGCAATGTCGAGGGCCGAGTATTTCATCGGCAGGCCGGTCATCGGCGAGGCGTCAGTCACTTGACACCGCCCGCACCCGGTGCAACCGCAGTCGCGGCGTTGTGCCGAAGCCGCCATACTGCTCCAACTCGAGCTTGCCTTCGAACTCGGCGGCGGCGATCAGCACCGCAGCCTGCCGGATCCGTTCACGTACGGCCTCGAGTGCCTCGGCATCCAGAGTCGCCTGGTGCCCGTCGCGATAGCGCTTGCCGTCTTTGCCTTCGCGCACGTAGAGCAGCTTGGCGCCGCCGGGCGCGTGGTCTCCGTGCTCAGCCAGGTCGTTGTCGAACTTGCCCTCTGCATAAGCCAGTTGGTAGGCCCCGAGCTGCGGATGCGCGGCGATCGTCGCCGCCGAGGTGATCGGCCGCCCCGTCTTGAGGTCGACGATCACCACCTCGCCGTCTGGCCCACGCTCAACCCTGTCGATGGAGCCGTTGACCACGATCTGCGGCACCGAGCTGCCGTCGTCGCGCGGGTCTGCACCCTCCAGTTCGCCGTACTCCAACGTGAAGCGCCCCTCGGCGGCGACCAAGCTCTTGCCGTCTCGCCGGAAGTCGGCCAGATAGTCGGCGAGCGCCTCGGTGAACGTGCGCGCCAGTTTTCGCTGACGCTCGGCCAGCCACGGCGACTCGAAGACCAGCTCGCCCCAGCGCGATTCGACGGCGTGCCAGAGGTTATCGACCACCGGATCGTCGGTGGTCTCCATCGCCCAGTGCAAGATCGTGCCTACCCCGGCGACAACACCCGAGTCGCCGCCAGCGATGGTTTCCAGAAACCAGTCGAGAGGCGACTCCTCGAGGCGTTCCATGCGCGACGGCGAGACCGGGATGCTGCCCCCCTCGAACAGCGCGGCGGTCGACGAGATCGGCTCCAGCCCGTGCCAGTCGTCGGGATCCGCGCCCGGCAACCCCAGCCGCGCGAATTCCGCCAGCGATCCCGCCGCCCCCGCGGCATCCGCCCGATTCGACCGCGGGTCGGCGAGCGTGCGACGCAGTCGCCCGGTGAACCCGCGCAACGAGAGCGGCGGCTGAGTGGCGGAGTCGATCAGAGGGGTGTCGGCGGGCAGCAGCGAGAAGAACACGCTGCGCTGCTCGTCGTCGTTGGCGACCGCAGACAAGACAACGCGTTCGCTGGCCCGCGAAACTGCCAGCGCGAAGATGCGCAACTCGTCGTCGAGCACGAGCTTGCGGTCGTCGATGGCACGCTCGGCGGCATCGCGGTCGGCGCCGTCGCCCGATGAATGGAGCGCGCGCAGCAGGTTCTGCGGTTCGAGCAGCGAGCCGCGGGCGCGGAGGTTCGGCCACACCCCCTCTTGCAGCGCTGCGACGACGACGGTGCGAAATTCCAAGCCCATCGCGCCCGACGGTGTCGTCACCAGCACCGCGTCGTCGCTGCGTCGGGGAGTCAGCACGTCTTCGGGAACCTCGGCGTCGAGCACCTCACTCAAGAACTCAAATGCCGGCGCATCAGGTCGACGCTCGGCGAACCGCTTGGCCGCGGTGAAGAGTGCCACAACGGCATCCAAGTTTCGGTCGGCTTCTGCTGCCACCGGTCCACTGCCGAGAGCCTGGTCGTGCCAAGGCGTCGCGAGGCGGCTGCGATCCCATGCCACCCAGAGCAGGTCTTCGATCGTGCCGGTGCTCGTGCTCAACTCGGCCAGCGTCTCGGCGAGGCGCTCAGCCTGCCTGGCCGGTCGGCTGTCGATGGTGGCGAACCGCCCGGGCGCACTGAGCGCTTCGACGAGCAGCGCATCGCTGGTGCGCGATCCGCCGCCTGCCAGTTCTTCTGCACGCAGCGAAAGCCGCAGCCGACGCATCGCAAGGGCGTCGAGACCGCCGAATGGCGAGAGCAGCAGTTCTGCCGCTAGCTCGGCCGTGAGTTCGGTGCGGCCGACCCCGAGTTCGACCAGGGCAAGCAAGCCGCGCGCCGCCGTCTCGTCGCGCAGCGCCACTCCGCCGCTCGCGGTGCGAGTCGGCACCTCGGCGAGCGCGAGAGCGCGTGCGATGCCCGGCGCGTGGGCGCTGCTGCGCACGATGACGGCGAGCTGGTTCCACGGCACGTCGCGGTCGAGATGCTCCTCACGCAGCACCCGGGCGATCGCAGCCCACTCGCGCGCCGGGCTGGTCGCCTCGATCCTCGCCAGAGGAGCGGGAATGGATGCCGCGGCCGCTGTCACCGCGCCGACCTCCGCCTGATCGGCACCGCGTGCGTGATCGGCAGACATCGCCTGCCGCTGCCGCCCCGCCGCCGCCGTGCCGAGTCGCCCCTCGACGATCACCGCGGTCGTGAGTGCGCGGAGCGCAGCCGGCTGGCGGTGCACGATGGGAAGAACGAGTTGCTGCAGTTCCGGGTCGCCGAGCACCGCGCTCAACCGGCCCAGTGCGTCTGGCTCGCCGCCTCGAAAGGCATTGGCGGCGACATCCGGATCTCCGAAAGCGATCACCGCAACGCCACGATCGCGCAGCGCGCGCAGCAGGGCGAGCGTGGATTCAGTCGCCTCCTGCAGATCGTCGACGATCACCAGCCGCAGCGCAGCGATGCGATCGTCGGGGCGTGCCGAGCGGATCGCCGCGACGGCGAACTGCGCCAGTTCGGCCGGACCCAGTTGCTCGGCCCGGCTTGAGGCGACGATGCTGAGGTACTCCTCAATGAAATCTGCCGCCGCGACCCAGGCCGGACGGTCGGTAGTGCGACCCAGCTCGCGCAGCTGCGCTGGGCTCACGTCGTACTCCGTTGCGCGGGCCATCAGCTCGCGTAGTTCGGTGCGGAATCCGCGCAGACGGCGAACGGACGGCTCAAGCGGCTCGGGCCACGCCGGGCCGACGCCAGCCTCGACGTGACCCTCGAGGATCGCCGCGATGTCGGCGTCCTGTTCGGCAGCGGTCACCAGGCGAGGCGGCACTGCGCCCGCCGCGCGAGCCGCTGCGCCGACGATTTCAAACGCGAACGACGCGACGGTGCGCGCCAGCGGCCCGTTACTGGGCACCCCGACGCGCAGCGCAAGTCGATCACGCAGCCGCGTGGCAGCTGCGCGGGACGAGGCGAGCACGAGGACGGCGTCTGGCGACCAGTGCCGCCCATCGATGCGCTCGGCCACCAGCTCGACGATCGTGGTGGTCTTGCCAGATCCTGGAGCTCCGAGCACCGAAGCGGATGCCGCATCGGCAAGGTCGACGACGGCCTGCTGACCGGCATCCATAACCAGTTCATCACGGGCTTCCGGCGCCGCACGCTCGAACCGGATCGCACTCATGCGCCCACCGTAGCGGGCGCCGCCGACGGCATCCGTTCTGCTGTGGGTGAACCCCGCCGCCCCGGCCACGCGGCATCCCGTACTCTCCCTATGTGGACATTCGTATCGGTATCGCCAACAGCCCCCGCGAGCTCAACATCGAGTCGTCGCAGACCGCGGCAGAGGTCGAGAAGATCGTCTCGGCCGCCCTCGACGCCGATTCCAAGTTCATCAAGCTCACCGACGAAAAGGGCAAGCTCTACATCGTTCCCGTCGCCTCGCTCTCGTACCTCGAAATGGGCGGCGAAGAGCGCAGTCGCGTCGGCTTCTTCGCCTAAACTGACCGCGTGGAACTCCTCTACGTCACCGTGATCGCGGCCTTCGTCGGCCTGGCGATCCGGTACCTGATTCCTGGGCACGACTCGTACGGACTGTTCCTGCTGCCCGCCGTCGCTGCCGCCGCCACCGCGATCGTCTGGGTCGCACTGCTCTGGGCCGGTCTCAAGTTCGACGGTGGCTGGATCTGGGTGGCCGCTCTCGGTGCAGCTGTCGTTGCCTCGATCCTGGTGGCACTCCTGGTGGTTCGCGGGCGAGCGATCGGCGATGAGCGCCGATTGCACCACCTGTCTGGCGGGCGCGCTTAGCGGGTCGCGATGCGCCGACTTTGCCGGCTACTCGACCACCTCAGAGGGTCAGGCAGTCAGGCCGTCACGCAGTCAGGCCGAGCGCATCCATTCGGCGGGTGTGTGCCGAAATCAACTCCGTGAACACCGGTTCGATGCGGTCTTCGCCGGGCAGCTCTCCCCCGATCGACAGGGATGACCTGGCCACCAACATGGTGTCGCCCACCAGGCGGCGCCCCCACATCGCCAGCCGCGAGGCGAGGCGTGCGCTCGCGTCGATCGCGGTGCGCAACTCAGCGACCAGCACGTCTTGTCCCTTGTCGATGTCGAGCAACGTCGACACCCGCTCGCCCAGCTCGTTCGGCAGGCCCGCCGCGAGACCGGTGAAGAAGTCGGTAAGGAATCCGCCGGTCAGATAGCAGGTGACCAGGGTTTCGGGGTAGTCGGCGCCCTGAGTGCGGCGCCGGAAGTCGTCGAGCTCGGTGCGGAACGGCTCCATTGCTGCCACCGGATCGATGCGAGCGGCATGCAACTCGGCGATCAGCGACTCGTGAGCTTGAAGCACCTCGGCAGTGGCACGGCTCAGGCTCGTCTTCGCCTCGGTCGTCGGAGCCAGAGTCACTGCCCGGCTCAGGTTCTCGAACAGAACCAGCGTGAGGTAGGCGAGCTGACCCAGATACACCTTCGTCGGCGGGGTGAGTTCTGCCAGCTCGACCCGGGCAACCGCGATCGCCTCCGACCGCGGCGTCACGCGCGGCGCTGCCGGGCGCGGACGGCGCCGACCGAAGAGGCTAATCACCCGTCCAGACTAACGGCTGCCCGCCCGCCGCCCGGCTCGGAGTGCTGTGGCCCGGTAGACTCGCACTACACGACTTCAGACAGGCTTTTTAGTGACTTTCAGCGATCTCAACATCGACCAAGACATGGTCGACGCTCTCGCGGCGAAGGGGATCATCGAACCCTTCCCGATCCAGAGCCAAACCATCCCTCTCGCCCTCGACGGGCAAGACATCATCGGCCAGGCCAAGACCGGAACCGGGAAGACGTTCGGCTTCGGATTGCCGCTGATCCAGGCGCTCGGGCTCCACCCGGGGCCCGGCGTCCAGGCTCTCGTCGTGGTGCCCACGCGCGAGTTGTGCGTGCAGGTGGCAGAAGATTTGACGCTCGCGGCATCCAACCGCGATACGAAGATCGTCGCGATCTACGGCGGCAAGGCATACGAAGGTCAGGTGGATGCCCTGAAAGACGGCGCGCAGATCGTCGTCGGCACGCCGGGTCGTCTGCTCGATCTCGCCGGTCAGCGGCTGCTGAGCCTCAAGGACGTCAAGGTCATGGTGCTCGACGAGGCAGACAAGATGCTCGACCTGGGCTTCCTGCCCGATGTCGAGAAGCTGTTCGCCCAGACCGAGCCGACCCGCCACACCATGCTTTTCTCGGCGACAATGCCCGGCCCGGTGGTGGCCCTCGCGCGTCGCTTCATGAACAAGCCGATCCACATTCGCGCGACGGACCCCGACGAGGGTCTCACCCAGGCGAACATCAAGCACGTCATCTATCGGGCACACTCGCTCGACAAAGACGAGATCATCGCCCGCATCCTGCAGTCAGAGGGCCGCGGCAAAACCGTGGTCTTCACTCGTACGAAGCGCGCAGCAGCCAAGCTCGTCGAAGAGCTCAACGACCGCGGCTTCAACGCCGCCGCCG
>JBDUBG010000379.1:0-2381 GCA_040004215.1 Pseudolysinimonas sp.
CGCTGCGCCCAGGGACCGCGGTGAAGATCATGACGGGAGCGCCCGTTCCCGACGGCGCGGACACCGTCGTCCCGGTCGAAGACACCATGGCCGCCGACGAGTCGGTGTCGATCAGCCGCAGCCGGTCGGTCGGTGAGTACGTGCGCGAGGCCGGGTCTGATCTGCGCGCTGGTTCAATGATCCTGCGTGCTGGGCAGCTGCTCGCGTCGCGCCACCTGGCCGCGCTTGCCGCCGCCGGCCTGACCACCGTCGCGGTCGCGGCGCAGGTCGTCGTCGCGATCGTCAGCAGTGGAAGCGAGCTGGTCGCCCCTGGCGAGGCTCTCGGCCCTGGTCAGATCTTCGACTCCAACGGGGTGGCACTCGTGGCAGCCGCCCGTTCGGCAGGCGCCGAGGTCGTGCTCGAAGGCAGGGTGCGCGACAACGTCGACGAGCTGGAGGCACTGTTCGATGCGGCCGTCGCGGTCGGGGCCGAACTCATCCTCACCTCGGGAGGCGTCTCGATGGGCGACCACGAAGTCGTGCGAGAACTGCTTGAGCCGCGCGGCGCGCACGTCGATGTGCTCGCGATGCAACCCGGCGGACCGCAAGCCCTCGGCTCGTGGGGGCCCGTGCCGGTGGTGGGCTTCCCGGGCAACCCCGTGAGCAGTCAGCTCAGTTTCGAACTCTTCATCGCGCCCACCCTGCGCGAGCTGGCGGGACGACCCGCGGCGGCACGAGAGACCCGCGTGGTGGACTCCGCGGTGCGGTCGATCGCGGGCCGTCGGCAGTTTCTGCGCGGGCGACGCACAGGCCACGATGGCGTCACCCTGGTGGGCGGACCGAGCTCGCATCTGGTGGCGGCGCTCGCGGCATCCGATGTGCTGATCGTGATCCCAGAAGACGTGACTGAACTCGCCGTGGGCGATTCGGTGGAGACTTGGCAACTGTGAGCCACGACGAGCACGACCACCTCACCCACCTCGACGACGAGGGCCGCGCCCGCATGATCGACGTCGGCGCCAAGCCGATCACCCACCGGGTCGCGGTGGCGGGCGGACGGCTACAGACCACCGCCGCGGTGATCGCCTTGGTGCGGGCAGACGACCTGCCGAAGGCCGACGTGCTGGCCACCGCGCGCATCGCCGGCATCGCGGGGGCAAAGAAGACCAGCGAACTGATCCCGCTCGCCCACCTGCTGCCGCTCGACGGCGTCACCGTCGACTTCGACCTGGGCACCGACTCGATCGAGATCCGTGCCTCGGTGTCAGTTACCGCCCGCACCGGCGTCGAGATGGAAGCGTTGACCGCGGTCGCCATCGCCGGACTCACCCTTCACGACATGATCAAAGCCGTCGACCCGGCAGCAGTACTCGGCGACATCAAGCTGATCTCGAAGTCTGGGGGCAAGCGGGGACGCTGGAGCAGGGAGCTCTTGGCGGTTGAGCCTGTCGAAACCCACCCCGCGCACCGCGGGCGAGCCGTCGTCATCGTCTCGTCGACGGGTGCCGCCAACGGCACCCGCGACGACACCACGGGGCCGCTCATCACCTCATGGTTGATCCACCACGGTTTCACCCCCGACTCCGTCGTCATCACCCCGGATGCCGATATCGCCACCGCGATCGAGGCCGCGGTGAGCACGCACCCTGCCGTGTTGCTCACGACGGGAGGCACCGGCATCCACCCGCAGGATCGCACCCCGGAAGCCACCCGCGCCGTGCTCGACCAAGAGCTGCCCGGTATCGCAGAGGCGATCCGTTCCGCCGGTCGCGCCGCGACGCCTACTGCAGCGCTGAGCCGCGCGGTGGCCGGCATCGCCGGCGGCACGATCGTGGTGAACTTGCCCGGTTCGCCCGGCGGAGTGCGCGACGGCCTCGCTGTGCTTGACGAGCTGCTCCCCCACCTGATCGACCAGCTCGCGGGCGGAGAGCACGCTCATGGCTGAGTCCACTGCGGCCGCGGTCTTCGCGCTCGTCAGCGATGCCCCGCTCGATCGCGCCGCGATCGAAGCCTTCGTGCAGACGACGGCAGACGGAGCGATAGTGACCTTCGAGGGCGTCATCCGCGACCATGACCACGGCACGGGCGTCTCGGCTCTTGACTACGAGGCGCACCCGGACGCCGAAACCTTCCTGCGCGAGGTGTGCACCGAAATCGCCACCGCGTCGGGTCTGCGCGTGGCAGCCGCGCACCGCATCGGACACCTCGTGGTCGGCGACGTCGCCCTCATCGCCTCCGTCGCCGCCCCTCACCGCGCCGACGCGTTCGCCGCCTGCGCTCACCTCGTCGACCTGATCAAGGAACGCACCCCGATCTGGAAGCGCCAGCACCTCGACGACGGCGCATCGGAGTGGGTCGGGCTCTAGCCCTAGGTGGTCGAGTAGCCGCGCAGCGGCCCTAGC
>JBDUBG010000196.1:0-2369 GCA_040004215.1 Pseudolysinimonas sp.
TACCTGCAAGACGGAGGGATCGCGCCCAACCTGATCGGCATCCATCACGCCGAGGTCTTCATCGGCGTCTTCATCGGCGCCGTCACCTTCACCGGATCGATCATCGCCTTCCTGAAGCTGTCGGCGCGGATGCCCTCGGCCCCGCTCGTGCTGCCGGGCCGCAACGCGCTCAACCTGGGCGCCCTCGCGGCTTTCGTTGGGCTCACGGTGTGGTTCGTCATCACGCCCGTTCTCGGCCTGTTGATCGCGGTCACCGTTCTCGCCCTGCTGCTCGGCCTGCATCTGGTCGCCTCGATCGGCGGCGGCGATATGCCGGTCGTGGTGTCGATGCTCAACAGCTATTCGGGCTGGGCGGCGGCCGCCAGCGGCTTCTTGCTCGACAACGATCTGCTGATCGTGACGGGCGCCCTGGTCGGCTCGTCTGGTGCGTTCCTGAGCTACATCATGTGCACCGCAATGAACCGTTCGTTCCTCTCGGTGATTGCCGGCGGCTTCGGCATCGAGGCTCCCACGAAGGGGGTCGAAGAGACCGGCGAGTACCACGAGATCAGCGTGACCGACACGGCCGACCTGCTCGCCGATGCCCGATCCGTCATCATCACGCCGGGCTTCGGCATGGCGGTCGCGCACGCGCAGTACCCGGTGGCCGAGCTCGCGCGCATCCTGCGAGCCCGCGGCATCGAGGTGCGGTTCGGTGTGCACCCGGTCGCGGGGCGACTGCCCGGCCACATGAACGTGCTGCTGGCCGAGGCCAAGGTGCCATACGACATCGTGCTCGAGATGGATGAGATCAACGACGACTTTCCGAAGACGAGCGTCGTTCTGGTCATCGGTGCCAACGACACGGTGAACCCGGCCGCTGCCGAAGACCCGAGCAGTCCGATCGCGGGCATGCCGGTGCTCAAGGTCTGGGAGGCCGACGAGGTCATCGTCTTCAAGCGGTCCATGGCGTCCGGCTATGCGGGTGTGCAGAACCCGCTGTTCTATCGCGACAACGCCCGGATGCTCTTCGGTGACGCCAAAGACACCGTCGAGGCAATCGTGCACGAGCTCGCGCGACTGAGCCCGGTGGCGTCGTCGGCCGGCGGATCTACGGGGAAGTCGCCGGAGTAGTTTGGCTGCATGCGGGCCAACGGTGCAGTCAGAAAGGGCCGTATTGCTCTGCTGGCCGTGGTTGTTGCGCTCGGTCTGAGCGCGTGCAGCGCAGGGCCGATCACGGCCAACGATCGCGCCCTGTTGACCTACGTCAATCACGGAGTGTCGGCGGCGGCACTGATCCAAGGGACCCTCGGGACGAACGCGAAGGGCTGCATTGCCGTTGACGGCCGGGTGCTCGTGGTGCCGACTGGTTCACAGCTCAACGACGACGGCTCGGTCGACATCGGCGGCAAGCACTACGAGCAGGGCGACACGGTGTCCCTCGGGGGAGGCAACGGAGACGCGCCCCCACACAGCCCGTGCGGACCGGGCGACTATTGGTGGGTCTGACGCTTGGCAATCTGAGTGGCAACTCGCGGCACTCTGATTCGCCACTCAGATTGCGGAGTGCTCAGAGGTCACGGGACCTGCTTCCCGCACGGTGACGCCGGGCAGCGTTCTGAGCAACTTCTCCGACCGTTAGCGATCTTGGTTGGGCATAATGCTCAATCTGAGATGGATCGGTTGTGCAGTTCGATAAGCCGAGCGTAACCTCGACGACGATAACACCGTCGTTCTCGTGGAGGTAGTGATGACAGCCGAACTGCTCGATGCCGTTCCCGGGATCACTCCCTTCGTCGGGCTCCTCAGTCCCGACGGGCATCGAGATACCACGGGTGCTTTCGCGGAGCTCGTCGACGACATCGGCCCGGCCGAACTGTTGGCGCTTTATCGCGACATGGTCATCATCCGGCGTATCGACACCGAAGCCACCGCGCTGCAACGACAGGGCGAGCTCGGGTTGTGGCCGCCGCTGCTCGGGCAAGAGGCTTCGCAGATCGGCTCGGCACGCGCTCTGGCCCCTGACGACTTCGTCTTCGCCAGCTACCGCGAGAACGGCGTCGCGTGGGTGCGCGGAGTGGCCCCGACCGACCTGCTGGTCACCTGGCGCGGGGTCGCGCAGTCGGGATGGGATCCCTTCATTTATCGCATGGCCACTCCGCAGGTGATCATCGGCGCGCAGACTCTTCACGCCACCGGGTACGCGCTCGGCATGCAGCTGTCGCAGAGTGACTCCGTCGCCGTGACCTACTTCGGTGACGGGGCAACGAGCGAGGGCGACGTCAGCGAGGCGCTGGTGTTCGCCGCCTCCTATGTCGCTCCGGTCGTGTTCTTCTGCCAGAACAATCAGTGGGCGATCTCGGAGCCGGTGCGGGTGCAGAGCCGCACCG
>JBDUBG010000173.1:0-7848 GCA_040004215.1 Pseudolysinimonas sp.
CTGTGCAGGGGGCGCTGAAGCCGTTCGTCATCGCCGGTGCACTCGGCTGCGAGGTCTGGGACTTCGACGGCAACCGCTATCTCGACTTTTCGAGCCAGCTGGTCAACATGAACATTGGGCACGCGCATCCGAAGGTGGTGGCGGCGATCCAGGAGCAAGCCGCGATTCTGCCGTCCGTCGCACCGGCGACCGCCAACCTGGCTCGCGGCGAGGCGGCCAAGCGCATCCTGTCGAAGGCGGGCTCCCCGTTCACGAAGGTGTTCTTCACCAACGGCGGGGCGGATGCCAACGAGAACGCCATGCGCATGGCTCGCCTGGTGACCGGCCGCGACAAGATCCTCAGCCAGTACCGCAGCTATCACGGCAACACCGGAGCCGCGATCGTCGCCACCGGTGACTGGCGCCGTGTGCCGAACGAGTTCTCACGCGGGCACGTGCACTTCTTCGGCCCGTTCTCGTACCGCTCCGAGTTCTGGTCGACGACGCCAGAAGAGGAGTCGGAGCGTGCTCTGCACTCGCTGGAGCGCATCATCCAGGCCGAGGGGGCGTCGTCCTTCGCCGCACTCATCGTCGAGGGCATCCCCGGCACCGCTGGCGTGCTAGTACCACCGCCCGGCTACTTCGCAGGCCTGCGTGAGCTCGCCGACAAGTACGACTTCCTGCTGATCGTCGACGAGGTGATGTCGGGATTCGGTCGCACCGGTGACTGGTTCGCTTGGCAGAACGAGACCATCAACCCCGAGCACGTCAAACCTGACCTCATCACCTTCGCCAAGGGCGTCAACTCGGGTTACGTGCCGACCGGCGGCGTCATCATCTCAGAGTCGATCGCCCAGGAGTTCGACGACCAGGTCTTCCCGGGAGGGCTGACGTACAGCGGGCATCCGCTGGCGATGGCCTCCATCGTGGCGTCGATCGATGCGATGGACGACGAGGGCATCGTAGACAACGCCTCGAAGATCGGGCGCGAGGTGCTCGGCCCGGGACTCATCGAACTTGCCTCGCGACACGACATGATCGGCGAAGTGCGCGGACTGGGCGTCTTCTGGGCACTCGACCTGGTGAAAGACGCAGTGACGCGCGAGCCGGTCAACGGGGCGACGGTCGGCCTCCTCAAGGCCGAGCTGCTCAAGCGCGGACTGCTGCCGTTCGTGTCTGACAACCGCATCCACGTCGTCCCGCCCTGCACGGTCACGGCCGAGCAGGTCGCGACAGCGCTCGCGATCTACGACGAGGCGTTCGCGGCGGTGGAGTCGATCTAGCCCGATGATTCCGCCGAAAGTACGCACTTCTGCGTACTTTCGGCGTCGAAGGTACGCGGAAATGCGTACTCTCCGGCCGGAGGTGGCCGATCAGGAGGCGCCTGCGCGTCTGCCCACGCCCGAGTAAACTCACACCTCGTGCCTACCCACACCTCGCCCTTCGACCTGCCCGTCTTCGACCTGATGCACCGTCCGGGCGAGATGCGCGAGCACACCCTCGAGTTCGCCGTTCCTGAGCGTCTCGGCGAGGCTGTCGCCTACGTGGCGAAGGGCGAGCCGATGACGATTGACGTGCGGCTGGAGGGGCTGCACGACGGCATCCTGGTCACCGCAGAGGTCGAGACGACTGCCGTGGGGGAGTGCGTTCGGTGCCTCGACCCGGTGTCGCTGCCGCTCGAAGTCGAAATCCAAGAACTTTTCGCGTATTCTCCAGATGAAGCTTTCGACTTCGCGGTTCACGATGACTACGTAGATCTTGAACCAGTTGTGCGGGATGCGGTGGTGCTTGCACTGCCATTCCAGCCGGTCTGCCGACCGGATTGCCCTGGTCTTGATCCGGAAACGGGTCAAAAACTGGCGGACGATCCGACGCGGAAGCCGCGTGAGGTGCTCGACCCTCGGTGGGCGGCGCTGCAGGGCTTCACCCAAGACGAAACACAGCAGCCGGACGCCTGAGCCGTTTTAACAGCCAGCGCGTCCAGACGCAAGAATCCAGAGAAGAGACAGTCATGGCCGTTCCCAAGCGCAAGCAGTCGCGCAGCAACACGCACGCCCGCCGCTCGCAGTGGAAGGCGACGCCGGTTCAGCTCGTCAAGACCATCGAAAACGGCAAGACCGTCTACAGCCTTCCGCACCGCGCACGCGTCGTCGAAGACTCGACCGGCACGGCCCTGTACTTGGAGTACAAGGGCCGCAAGGTCGCGGACGTCTGAGCCTATGGCTCGCCCTGCGGGCGACGCGGGCGTTCCGAGCGAGCGCGCGCAGCTCTCGGTGACTCTTGGGGTTGAGATCGACGCTGACCTGCTGCAACTCGCGCTGACTCACCGCTCGTACGCCTACGAGAATGGCGGACTCGCGCACAACGAGCGCCTCGAGTTTCTCGGCGACTCGATTCTCGGGCAAGCCGTCACAGTGATGCTCTATCTCGACAATCCGGACCTCGACGAGGGCGAACTGGCCAAACGTCGCGCGAGCCTGGTCTCATCGGTCGCGTTGGCCGAGATCGCCGTCGGGATCGACCTGGGTTCGCACATCCTGCTCGGTCGCGGCGAAGAACTCACCGGCGGTCGCCAGAAGTCGTCGATCCTGGCGGACTGTGTCGAGGCAGTGATCGGCGCTGCATACCTCTCACTGGGTCCGGATGCCGCGACCACTCTGGTGCTGCGCCTGATCGCCCCGCTGCTCGCCGATCCTGAGCGTTTCGGAGCCGCCATGGATCCGAAGACCAGCCTGCAAGAACTCTCAACCCGCACCGGCAAGGGCTTGCCGTACTACGAGGTGAGCGATAGCGGTCCCGACCATTCGAAGCGCTTCCACGCCACCGTCGTCGTCGGGGGCTCGCCGGTCGCGACGGGCGACGGCTCGAGCAAGAAGCAGGCCGAAATGGCCGCAGCGCTCGCCGCATGGGCCGTGCTGCAACGCCCGAAGCGGTAGATCTGCGGGTGCCAGAGCTGCCAGAAGTCGAGGTTGTGCGGTCGGGCCTAGAACCCGCGGTCACGGGCGCGACCGTGACGCGAGTCGAGGTGCTCGACGAGCGCTCCCTGCGGCGGCACGACGGACCGTCAGAAGACTTCGTACAGCGGCTCACCGGCGCGGTGCTGGGCGTACCGCAGCGACGCGGCAAGTTTCTGTGGGTTCCCATTGCCGAGCCGACAGGTGTCGCGCCGACGGAGGCGTTGACGATCCACCTCGGCATGAGCGGCCAGGTGCTGCTGCGCGAGCGGGCGGCGGCGCGAGACAGGCTTACCCGCGTGGTGCTGGAGGTGCGGCATCCCGAACATGCAGAGTTGCGCATCGACTTCGTCGACCAGCGCATCTTCGGTTCGATGGCGCTCGACCGGCTCGTGCCGGCCGCCGACGACGCCGGCCAGTGGGTGCCGGCGCAGGTCGCGCACATCGCTCGCGATCCGCTTGACCCGCGGTTTGACGACCGGGCATTTCTCGCGGCACTGGCACGCAAGCAGACCACGATCAAGCGCGCCCTGCTCGATCAGACCCTGATCAGCGGCATCGGCAACATCTATGCCGACGAATCGTTGTGGGCGGCGCGCGTGCATTACGACCAACCCACTGCGACGCTCAGTCGGGCGCGCGCGGCGACGCTGCTCGACGAAGTCCGCATCGTCCTGAGCAAGGCGCTCGCCGAGGGCGGAACCAGCTTCGATGCGCAGTACGTCAACGTGAATGGCGCGTCAGGGTACTTCTCGCACTCGCTCAACGCCTATGGTCGGCAAGGTGAGCCATGCCCGCGTTGCGGTCGACCCATCGTGCGAGAGAGCTTCATGAACCGCGGCTCGCACTTCTGCGCCTTCTGCCAAAAGGTGCGTCAGCCCCGATGAGCGCGGGCCGCGCGTCAGCGCTCGCCGTGGCTCTCGACCAGCTGATCGACGGTGATCCTGCTCGCGCCGCAGCGGTGCTGGAGGCCAGGTACGTCGAGCATCCTGATCCGTGGTTCTTGGGGCTAAGCGCTTTCACCCGCTTTATGGCGCTCGACTACGCGGCCGCCGTCGCCCTGGGGGATCGCGCATTGGTGGCTGCCGGGCGAGACGTGCTCGCCGATCCGGATGCCGTGCTGCTCGCGCGCGCAGCCCGCGGCATCGCGTCGGCTGGGTTGCGCACCGTGGCCGGCGGCGAGCCGGATTCGTGGGCGAGCACCGCGCCCGGGCTCACGCCGAGCGGAGATCCGCTCGCGGATGCTGTGACCGACCTCGACGCGCTCGATCGCGACACCGACACCGCTCACTTTGTGCGCTACCTGGTGGCCGAGGGCCTCCTAGCCTGTGGCCGGTTGAACCTGGCTGCTGAGGTGGTCGCCGGATCCGGTCCGGTGCCGGTGTTCCTCGTTGATGAGCACGGCGACGAGCACGCCTTCGCTGTCATGTTGCGCGTGATGCGCGTGCGGTTGTATGCGTTCCGCGGCTTGCTCGCCGAGGCCTTGCAGGTGCTGCGCGACATCCCGACCGTGCGACGCCCGGCGATCATGACCCTGGTCGTCGCCGGAACTGAGACGCTGGTGCGCGGCAACGCGGCCGAGCGCGGCGAAGTGCGAGCGCTTGCCGACCGGCTCGAACTCGCCCGCCCCCGGCCGGTCGATTACCTCTCGGCGGGCTGCTACTTGTTGGCAGCTTTCGGGCTGAGCTCCGTGGGCGACGTGCGCCGCTCAGCCCGGCTCGCCCTCTTCGCTGGCGCGACGAGCCTTGACCTGTTGAGCATCGTGGATCGCGGCCTCACCCTCGAACTGCTGGTCGCCTCGGCCGCAGACGAGGGTGACCTCGATGCGGCAGAGGCCTGGCGTGAACGTGCTGACGTTCTCATCGATGACCCGATCGCCTCCACATCGGTAGCTCGGCTGATCGCACGGGTGGAGTTGCTCGCCGGCCGCCCGGAGTCGGCGCTGCCGTGGGCAGAGCGCGCGATCGAGCGCGCGCGACGTGAGGGGCGAGTCGTCGAACAGCTCGGCGGTGAGCAACTGCTTGAGCTGGCTAGGCAAGCGCTCGCCCGGCAAGAGCTCGCTGCGCCCGGGTGGCCGGTGGCGATTGCCAGCGAGAGCGACGCGCGACACGCTGATGAGGATGGACGTTCTGATGACGTTGACCCTGCTGACGCAGTGCGCGCGAAGACGGGTGAGCTGCGATCATCCCGTCATCGGCTCCCTCCAGCGCCCGGCAGCGACTGGAACGGGCTCTCAGAGCGCGAGCGCGACATCGCGCTGATGGTGGCCGAGGGGCTGACCAACCGCGAGATCGGGCAAGAGCTGTTCCTCTCAGAGCACACCGTGCGCGCGCACGTCTCGCGCGTGCTTGCAGCCTTCGGCGCCGCGTCGCGGTTCGCGGTCGCTGCGCGGGTCGCCGAGCTGTTCCCGGTCGTCGAATCCTCTCTCCCCGACCTGGCAGAACTCACGCCACGCCAGTCAGCGGTCGCCGAGCGTATCGCGCACGGCCTCGGCAACGCCGAGATCGGCCGCGATCTCGAGCTCAGCGTCAAAACCGTCGAGAAGCACATCGGCGAAATATTCCGCCGGTGGGATGTGAGCTCACGGGTGGGCATCGCGCGCATTGTCAGGGCGCGCGCTGCGGCCTAGAGCGTCTTACCCCACGCGCCCTCGTAGCCGATCGGCACGAAGCCTACTGCGTCATTCACCGCGAGCATGGGGCGGTTCTCTTCGGCATTCCAGGTGAGCACTGAGGGATGCCCCGGGGCATCCTGGGCGAGCAACTCAAGGTTCGCTACCTTCAACAGCATCCCGAGCCGATGCCCGCGATGCTCGCTGAGCACGATGGTGTCCCATTGCCCGACCGGTCGGCTGAGCTCGTGCGGAGCGTGCAGCCGGGTAAATCCGGCGAGTCGCCCGCTCGGCTCGTGCAGGGCCGCAGCCGTGTAGAGCTGGGCGGGTGCTTCGAGAAGCAGCGCCTCCTTGTTCGCGAAGCGCTCGGCCGACCAGACGTCGAGGGGCTCACCCAGCCCGGCGCTCGGCGCGTCAGTGCTCATGCGGGTCTGCAGCATGGCCAGATCGTCGAGCAACTCGGGTGGCGTTGCGCCGGCCCAACTCAACACGCGGTAGTCGCCTGAGTGGGCCTCTGCCGCGAACCGAAGCTCGGCGAGCTGGGCCGGATCGGCGGGAAGGGCGAACCTGCTGCCGCGTTCAACCTGCTCGAGAGTCCACCCCCGGGTGAGCAGGAAGCGCACCTCTCGATTGTTCGCGGGCACCCCGCCGAAGCCGGTCGGAGCGACGAGGCGCTCGCCGGGGGCATCCGCCGACACCGCGTAGGTGATCAAGCGGGTCTGGCCGAACTCGTGGGCGATGGCCTCAACGGCGTCAGTGAGGGCTCGGCCAATGCCTCGCCCCTGGAATGACGGAAGGACCTGCACGTCAACCCATCCGACCGCGGTGTCGCCCAGTTGCCGCTCGTGCACCGCGCGACCGACGATTGCGCCATCGAGTCGCGCCAGCAGAACCCTCTTCGGCTCGTGCTCGTCGAGGTAGTGCGGAAACATCTCGTCGGCAGTGACGGCGACCTCCGGGATGCCGTATGCGGCGACCTCGACCGCGTTGCGCACGGCCATCATCCCGGCGAACATGCCCTCGCGGTCGTCGGCGAGGCTGCGCGGAATCCGCATCTCGTCGATCGTGAACTCGGGCGTCATCCGAGTAGCCAACCATTCTCGGCGGCCCGCCGCACTGCCTCGGCTGCGTTGCGTGCGCCGGTCTTACCGATCGCAGCAGAGAGGTGGTTGCGCACTGTGCCCTCCGAGAGATGCAGACGGCTGGCGACGGCTGTGGCTGTTCCATCGTCGCGGAACGCCAGCAGCACGTCGGTCTCACGACGGCTCAATGGCGAGGGGCCAGCAGCCAGCGATTCGGCGGCCAGCGTCGGGTCAACGACTCGCTCACCGGCCGCAACTCTGCGCACCGCGTCGGCGAGCTTGCTCGACGGGGTGTCTTTCACCACGAATCCGTACGCGCCGGATTCCAAGGCGAGCCGCAGGTAGCCGGGCCGCCCGAACGTCGTCACGATCAGCGCGCGACAGGCCGGATAGCCCACCACGAGCGCGCGAGCGGCGGCGATGCCATCCAGGCCCGGCATCTCGACGTCGAGCAGGGCGACGTCGGCACGCGCCTCCCGTGCAGCCGCGAGCACCTCGTCGCCGCGGCCCAGCTGGGCGACGACCTCGAGGTCGGGTTCCAGGTCGAGAAGGCTCGCGAGAGCCCCGCGCACGAGAGCCTGGTCGTCGGCGATCAGCACACGGATAGGCGCGGCGCGTGCTGTGGCATCCCCGGCGGCATCCGCTGCGGTCATCGCGAGACCTCGAGTTGGAACCCACCGCGTGGCCGCGGGCCGGCGGTCAGGGTCGCGCCAGCAGCGGCCGCCCGTTCGCGTAGCCCGTGAAGCCCGCTGCCTGCCGCCGCGAGGTCAACCGTCGTCGCGCCGTCGTCGCGGATGCGCACGCTGGTGCGCGTCACGTCGATCCAGCAGTTGCGCGCGCCAGCATGCCGGATGACATTGGTCACGCCTTCGCGCACCACCCAGCCGAACAACCCGCGCAACTCCGGGTCGACTGCTGAGGCGTCGTGGGGCAGGTGCTCGATCACGCCGGCCGCGCGCAGAGCGGTGCGCGCCGCGACGAGTTCGTTGTCGACATTGGCGTCGCGGTATCCCGCCACCGCAGCGCGCAACTCGACCAGCCCGTCGCGCGCGAGCTTCTCGATGTCGGCGATCTCGGCAGAGGCCAGCGAGGGGTCACGCGAGATCAGCTTGCCCGCCAGCTCGGATTTGACCGCCACCACCGTGAGCGAATGGCCGAGCGAGTCGTGCAGATCGCGCGCCAACCGCGCCCGTTCTTCATTGACCGCGAGCCGAGCGATCTC
>JBDUBG010000236.1:0-7845 GCA_040004215.1 Pseudolysinimonas sp.
GTTGGGGCAGCAGCCGACCTGGCCGTCATCGATCGTGACCCATTTTCCGATTCGGCAGACCACGTTGAGAATGCGGCTGTCACCAGTACCTGGATCGACGGCGAGCCGGTCTGGATGCGCGAGGCATGACGAGAAGCGGCTAACGACTAGCGGTCGAGGAAGCCAACTCCTGTGGTCGCGCCGCCCGTCGCGATGCGCTCCTCCATCTGCTCCGGCTCAAGGTCGCGATCGGGCAGAACGACGCGGAACCACATGTCGTTGAACATCCAGACGCCATCGACGAGGCGGTAGTGACACTTGTAGCGGCCCTCGAGCCACGGACCCCACACCCGGGTATAGCCGCCGAAGGTGCGGAACTCGCAGACATGTCGGTGCCAGGTCCACTCGCCGTACGCCGTCTGGCCGTCGTCAGCGATGGTGATAACGGGTGACGACAAGATGTAGCCGTCGTGGCTGCGCACCATGCCGTGGAGTTCGGTGAACACCTTGTCGATCAGCTCTTGCTTTCCGGTGGTGCGACCGTGCCATCGGATGTCGGTCACCGCGTCTTCGGTAAAGAAGTCGGCCATCCCATCCCAGTCTCGGTCCGCGAGCTTGCGGATGTAGGTGCGGTGCAAGATCTTGATGCTCTCGATGTCTTCGTCGCGCTGAAGGCGTCGCTCGAGCGCGTCAATCCGCTCGATCAGTGATGTGTCGGTGCTCAATGTTTTCACCTCTCCTTGCGTCGATCATCGAGGAATCGACTGCCATGGTGCGAAAGCTCTGGCTGCTTTTCTGTCACCCAGAAAGTCGACTGACCACGTTCGTGCCCTGCGGATCGACGCGCCAACCTGTTGTCAGGTCTCGCGAGTTGAGACCCAACGAAAGGAGCATCATGGCATTGCTCAACGACCCACGGTGGAGTGGGGCAGTCCTCAGCGGGGGTTGGCGCACTGTGGCGAACACCATCCCCAACATCGACCCCTCGACCGGTCTGACGATTGGGCAGACCGGCATGGCAGACGCAGACGACGTCGCGCGGGCCGTTGACGATGCGGTCAACGCGCAGGCAGGGTGGGCCGCCAAATCGGCGGAGGAGCGCGCGCGAATCCTGCGCCACGCGGGTGACATCATCGCCGAACGCGAAGAGGAGTTGGCCGACATCCTCATGATCGAGGCCGGTTCCGCCGGAGGCAAAGCGCATTTCGAGGCGGCGCTCGTCGCCGGCGAGTTCTACGCTGCTGCGGCGACGGCAATGATGCCGTACGGTCAGCTGCTCCGCAGCGGCAAGCCGCGCCTCAGCATGGCCAGGCGTCGTCCGGTGGGGGTCGTCGGTGTCATCTCGCCCTTCAACTTTCCAGCGATTCTGTCGATTCGTTCGGTGGCCCCGGCGATCGCACTCGGTAACGCGGTCATCCTGAAGCCAGACCCTCGGACTCCTCTGTCCGGGGGCTTCTTCCTCGCGCAAGTGTTCGAGGATGCCGGGCTCCCCTCGGGGGTGCTTCATGTGCTTCCCGGCGGATCCGATGCTGGCGAGGCGCTGATCGACCATCCCCTGGTTCCCGTGATCTCGTTCACAGGTTCGACAGCGGTCGGACGGGCGATCGGCGAACGCGCGGGGCGGAACCTGAAGCGTGCGCATCTCGAACTCGGCGGCAACAACGCACTCGTCATCCTGGCCGACGCAGACGTGGACGCCGCGGCAAGCGCTGGCGCGTGGGGCTCGTTCCTGCACCAAGGCCAGATCTGCATGACTACCGGACGACACTTCGTCCACGCCAGCATCCATGATGAGTACGTCGACCGGCTGGCTCAGAGGGCGGCAGCGCTGTCGGCAGGAGACCCTCGCAGCGGTGCGCCGCTTGGCCCTCTGATCGACGACGTCCAACGCGATCGGGTGCATCGCCTTGTCTCGGAAACGATCGCAGCAGGCGGCAAGCTCATCGTCGGCGGAACCTACGACGGCCGCTTCTACGCACCGAGCGTGCTCACGGAGCTTGACGCGTCGTCTCCTGCTTTCGCGGAAGAGATCTTCGGGCCGGTGGCCGCCGTGGTGGCTTTCGAGAACACCGACCAACTTGTTGAGCTCGTGAACGCGAGCCCATACGGACTCTCGCTCGGCATCCTCTCGAGTGACGCGTTCGCGGCATTCGAGTTGAGCGAGCGCATCCCCGCCGGAATCGTCCACATCAATGACCAGACGGTTGACGACGAGCCCGCTGCGCCATTCGGCGGCGTCGGCGCTTCCGGAACGGGAAGCCGATTCGGCGGGCACGAGGCGAACATCGAGGCCTTTACGGAAACGCAATGGATCACCATCCAGGGCGAGATTGCACGGTATCCCTGGTGAGGTGATTCAGGCGAGATGGGTGATCAGGCCGTCTCGGAATTGGTAGACAACTTCTCCGTTGACGTTGTGCACCTCGCCCGCGACGTACGGTTGAATTGGGCAGTCCGGCCAGTCTCGAATGATCGTCAGTCGGGTATCGATCCACGCCGTCAGCGTGTCGCCTTCTGACGAGAGCACGCGCGCTTCGATCGTCTCGTCGAAGTACGTCCAAGCGGTGCGGTAAAACGTGAAGAATTGGTCACGTCCGATCAGATCCGGCATGACGTCTCCCCACTCGAACACCACGTCTGGCGCGAGATAGCGTTCCAGGGCAGTGAAGTCGTGCGCGTTGAACGCCTGGACATAGTCCGCGTACCGCGCCTCCAACTCTGTGGTCATGCGTCCTCCGATCCGAGCCGTCGGTTCACAGAAGCGCGCTGCGGAGGTTGCGGGCGCGACACGGAGCGCCATTTCCGCACTGTAGAAGTTTCCTCTCGCCTCCTACCAGCCGTGAGAGGCGACCGTACGTTGGGGGACGCATCGGAAAACCCCTTAAGGAGCATGCAATGAAGTTTCCTGACGTCCCAACCTTCCGCGGCTTCCAGGCGCCGGGGCGGTTCGAGGCGGACATCCGTGACATCACCGTCATCCAGGGCGAAGTACCGCAGGATCTCAATGGCGGCTTCTACCGCGTGGGGCCGGATCCATTCTTCCCACCCCTGTCAGGCAATGACATTCCGCTCAACGGCGATGGGATGGTGACGAGGTTCCGCTTTGATGCGGGCCGCGTCGACTTCCGCTCCCGGTACGTCCGAACGCCAAAGTTCGTCGTGGAACGCGAAGCGGGTCGAGCTCTCTTCGGCGCATACCGAAATCCCTTCACCGACGACCCGCTTGCGTGCGGCGTGAGCCGGGGGACGGCCAACACCAACTTGATCTGGCACTCCGGGCGCATGTTCGCTCTTAAAGAGGACAGCCACCCCGTCGAGATCAACCCGATCACGTTGGAGACGCTCGGCGCGTGGGACTACGCCGGGTCGCTCAGCAGCCTGACCGCAACCGCGCACCCCAAGGTGGATCCTTCGACAGGCACACTGGTGTTTTTCGGATACGCCGCACGAGGTGAGACCACTCCGGACATCGCGTACTACGAGGCAGACGTGAGTGGCAACATCGTGCACGAAGCGTGGCTGCGCGCCCCGTACTCGGGCATGGTCCACGACTTCGCCGTGACCGCGCATCACATCATTTTCCCGGTGGTTCCCCTGATCAGCGATCTCCAGCGACTGAAAGAAGGGTTGCCACACTTTGCTTGGGATCCGTCCCTCCCGATGTACCTGGGCGTGCTGTCGCGACGGGATCCGAACGCGAAAGTCCGCTGGTTCCAAGGAAGTGCGCGCTTCGCCAGCCACACCATGAATGCGTTCGAGGAGAACGGCCGGATTCACGTCGACATGTCGGTGGGCGACAGTGTGGTGTTCCCCTTCTTCCCGGAGATCAACGGCAAGCCATTCGACCCTGAAGCTGCCACACCGTATGTGTCGCGTTGGACGCTTGACCTCAACGCACCCACAGACGACTTCCGCCAGACGCGACTCTCTGACGTACCGGGCGAGTTCCCACGGATCGACGAACGATTCGCCATGAGTGACTATCGCTTCGGGTATGCGTCCATGCAGAGCCGCAGCGTTGACGGAAATATTCCGGGCAGTGCCAGCGGTATGCGCTTCAATCTGATCGGTCGGGTGGATCACAGCACGGGTGAAACGACACACCACGATGTGGGCGAAAACTCTGCCGCCCAGGAGGCCGTGTTCGTGCCGCGAACCGGGTCGGTCGATGAGGGCGACGGCTACCTCATGGCGCTCGTCAACCGATACGACGAGATGCGCTCGGATTTGCTGATCCTCGACGCAGGCGACGTCGGCGGCGAACCCGTGGCCACGCTCGCTCTGCCATTGCGGTTGCGCAACGGCCTGCATGGCACGTGGGTGGATGCCGAACAGCTGCGGAAGTACGAGCCAACGCGGGATCCGATCACCTTCGGTGACGAAACGCCTTCCTGGTGATCGATCTTTCCCTGACCGTCAACGTCATCGACCCCCGTCGAGGTCGCGGCGCCTTCCTCTCGCCGGCGTCGTGGCGAACGGATGTGCACCCCGACCTGGGAGACCGCGGGTACCACGTCGAGGAGTTCGCCGTCTCCGGTCATGCACGGGTGTTCCGAGAGGGAGAACTTCCCGATGCGTACGACCGCCGTGGCACATACACGACACGCGTGCTCGCTATTCGGCCGAACTCCGACGCCGCTTTCAGCGGAGTTGTCCACATCGAGCTGATCAACCCCTCCGCGGGCGAGGACTTCCCGATGTTTTGGCCGGATGCGGGATTCCATCTCATGGAGCGCGGAGATGCCTACCTCGGGGTGACCTGCAAGGCAGTCACGGTCGATGACTTGCGCGCTCGAGACCCCGAGCGCTACAGCAGCCTCTGCGTCGCTCACGACAGCATTATGTGGGACCTGCTGGGCGCGGTGGCACGTTCCTGCCACGAGGCCGGTGGTGGTGGACTCTTGCCCGGGCTGCGGGCTCCGCAGATGCGGCTCGCTACCGGGTGGTCACAGTCGGGCAGCTTCCTGCGCACGTACATCGCGGAGCGCATCCACCACGAGCACAGCGCGGAACTGTCCGCAGGCCGCGACAGTGACGAGATCCTGGACGGATACCTGATCGGGGTCTCGAGTGGAGGCTTCGGCCCTCACGGCTACATTGAGCTGGCTCGCGATGGGGAGATCGAGTTCGACGAGATGTTTCGGCCGACGACGCCGAACCCTGCCCAGATTTCGATGACGGATGCTCGACGCATCATGCTGGAGCCGCCTGTGCCCGTCATCGAGTACATGAGCGAGGACGAGGCAGTTCAGCACGTCTGGCATCGCAGGCCGGATAGCGACCTCCCGGGCGACCGCTACCGGTGCTATCAGGTGCCAGGGCGGGGACACGAGACCGGTCTGCTGTCCGACGCGGACCGAGCGGACGAACTGGGGCTAGCCCCTGGGGAGGCGCCGACCTCGGAGCCGCCGATCCGGCACGACTCGAGCCGCTGGCTCATTGCATCGACGATCAACCACCTGGTGGCCTGGGTCGACGGAGTAGCCCCTCCTCGTGCCGATCCGATCCGCGTCGAGGTCAAACGCGGCCGGCCGCAGGACCCGTCGGGTATCGACTATTCGCAGGTGACGATGCCGCACGACCACAACGGGTACGCCAGAGGCGGCCTGCGACACCTCGACGCCGACGTGCCGACGGCCAGCGTCGAGATTGACCAGGAGGGTCCACTGGTGATGCGGCGCTGGGTGCGGACGCCCTTCACCGCGGGGAAGATCACCGGGATGTACGGCGATCGCGAACACTTCCGAACCGTGGCGACGGCGCGCGCCGAGCTACTGGTTGCCGATGGCTGGTTGCTCGCTGAGCATCTTGAGGCCGCCGTTGACGGTGCGATCGCTCGCTTCGACCTGGACTTCGCCGCTGCGGGGTGAGCCCCAACGGCACAAAGATCGGGCCCGGTCATCACCGGGCCCGATCTTGAGTTTCCCGTTGTTAGCCGGTAGCGCCGAGGTCAGCCGCCCAGGGGTAGAACAGGTCGACAAACGACGCGGGTGGCCCGGTCAGACCGGTCTGCATGTACAGGACGTTGGAGACATTGACGATTGGAATCCATGGCATCTTTTTGTAGAGATCCGCGTCCAGCGACGAGAGCAGGTGGTTGCGAGTCGTGGTGTCAGCTGTCGCCCCCGCCGTCGCGATCTGCGCAGACAGTTTCTTATCCACGAATGCGCCGTAGTTCTCCTCGTTGTCCACCGTGCCCCACCGGGAGTAGAGCCCGAACGGATCGGCCACCGGGAGGTAATCTTGCAGTCCAAACGCATCGGCGTTGCTCTGCCGCCAGCCCTTGGGGCCGCTGAAGAGTGCGTAGTAGTCCGCCTCGGTGATCGACTTGAACTGGATGTTCAGACCGATCTTGGTGCCTGCCTCCACGAGCGCCTGCAGCGTCTGGTTCATCGACTCGGTGATCCCCGTGAACGCCGCGATAACGATCTTCTGCTTGGGCGAGCCGGCATCACGAACCAGCTTGCGCGCGAGCTCGAGATCCGTGTCGCTTCCGCCGGTGCTCTCCGAGATCGTCGGCTTCGCACCGTCGTATGCCGAGCTAGGAAGCAAGCTCTGCGCGGCGACGGCCGCGCCCCCGAACGCCGTCTTGGCTACCGCGCTCCGGTCGAGCGCGAGAAACAGCGCTTGGCGGATTCGCGAGTCTTGAAGCGGACCCTTTTTGGGCGTCGGCGTGACGTAGAAGGTCAACAGGGATTTCCCGTCGAAAACCTGACCGTGCGAAGACAACCGGTCAAGGGCAGTGAAAGGCGGGTTGTACATGCCCTGCACTGCATCGCCAGTCATCGCCGTGGTCTGGGTCGCGTCACCCTGCAGGAATGTGAAGACAATGTTGCTCACGAGGGCATGGTCGCCCTTCCAGTAGGCGTCGTTCTTCTGGATGGTGAGCTCGGAACCCTGCTTCCACTCGGTGATCTTGTATGGACCGGAGCAGGTCGGCGGGGCGCTCGCGGTACCAAACTTTTCACCGGACGCTTCGACCTGGGCTTTCTCGTAGACGGCACCCGCCGCAGTCGCGAGGAGCTCCTCGAACAGCAGGTCGGCGTGCGACAACGTGATCGTGACCTGCCGTTCGCCCGTCGCAGTGATTCCCGTCACTGCGCCGAAATAGCTCGACCAGTACGAGGTCACTGCCGGCATCCAGTTGCGCGTCAGGCTGTACGCAGCGTCCTCACCGGTGACGGGCTTGCCATCGGAGAATGTGGCTGCGGGGTTGATGTCGAGCGTGAGCACTGTGTGGTCCCCGTTCGCGGTGAGCGAGGCGAGGCCGTCATTGATGCTGAAGTCCGGCTCCATCTTGAGCAGACTCTCGCAGACGTTTGAGAGCACCGTGTTCTCGGGGTAGTTGTTGGAAAGCGCTGGGTCGAGGGACGCGGGTTCCAAGATCAAGTTCCAGGTGACCGAATCGACTGCCTTCTTTGCCGCGGGGGTCGTGGTGACCCACGTACCGGCTCGTGCGGTGGGCGACGGACTCGGTGTCGAACACCCGGCCAGCAGGGCTAGGGCCGTGAGAGTCGAGAGCGCGAGGGTTGTACGGGCTAACCGGCCGTGGCGATCAGTGTGAGACAAGGAAACCTCCTTCGGTAAATGCGGAAACACTTGGTTGCCGGATCGTATGATCGGCTTTGATGACGACGGGCCGGAGCGCCATTCATTTCCGCATTGCAGAATCGCGGACCCGCCAGCGACCATGCGCCACTCGCCGTTCTAGCGTTCAGTGATCATGGACCTCTCAACGGCGAGTATCGCGGTAACCGGAGCCGCCCCGCGGGCGCGCCGTCCGGTTTGGGTGGCCACGGTGGCGTTCGTTGCCCTTCGTTTGGGGCAGATGGCGGTCACTCTCTTAGTCGCCTCGTTCGTGACGTT
>JBDUBG010000068.1:0-2353 GCA_040004215.1 Pseudolysinimonas sp.
CACAACGGTCGCGTCGTATGGCGGAATCCAGCCCTCAAGAATGCGAGACCCCGCCGTCGACGGCATGTCGATGGTGCAGAGCACGTCCTTGATCGCGATCGGAACCCCGGCCAGAGGCGACAAGCCCGCCGCCGAGTCTCCGCCCGCAGCACGGCGTGCATCGATGGCTGTCGCGGTGTCGAGCGCCGCCGCGTTCAGATGCAGGAACGCATGGATGTCCCCATCAACCGCCGCGATCCGGTCAAGGTGTGCCTGGGTGACCTCGACACTCGAGACTTCTCCGGCGGCAAGCATGGTCGCGAGCTCTGACGCGTGCAGCCGGGTGAGGTCGGAACCGCGGCTCGCGCCGCGGCTCGCGCCGTGGCTCGTGCCGGTGCTCGTGCCGAGGCTCGGGCCGGTGCCCGCAGGAGCGCCGCTCACTGCTCCTCCCCCAGGATCGCCGACACCTTGAAGCGGTCGCCGTCGCGTTCCGGGGCGCCAGACAGCGCCTGCTCCGCAGTGAGTGTCTCGCCCGGAACGTCGGCGCGCATGACGGTGCCCAACGGGATCGGGTGGCTTGTCGCCAGAACATCCGCCGTCGCGACTTCGCTCACCTTGGCGACGGAATCGACGATCAGGCCGAGTTCTCCGGTGAGGCGTGCGACCTCTTCGTCACTCAGCGCGATGCGGGCGAGGTTCGCCAAGTGGGTCACGACCTCGGGCGTGATCTCGGACATGACAGGACTCCGAACTGGTGCGGGGTGGAAGATGCCCAGTCTACGAGGTGCTGTTAGAGCAGCGGGCCAGACGGAATCGCCGCATGGGTCTTGCCGATCGACAGCGCCGCGCTGCCATCCTGGCCGAGGACCAGGTCACCCCGATTGATGCCGATCAGCACCATATTGCGAAGTGACTCCGTGCCACTGACGAAGTAGTCGTTGTGGCCGACGGCACCCCGAAGTGACCGCTGCGACACGGGGTCGGTCACACCGTTCACTCCAAAGCGGTGTGCTCCGTATGCGGCCGACAGCGGCTGACTGCCGAAGATTCCGGTCTGAGGCACCGGGTCGGTGTCGGCCGCTCCTACCCACACGTTGCGGTTGGTGACGTTCAACTGATTCACCGAGCGGGCTGGGCTCCCCGGAGACCCGACGATGGCGAGAGCATCGACGCTGACGGCGTCATCTTGCAGCGACAGCATCGCGGCCGTGCTGCCGTAGGAGTGAGCCAGCACTGCGACGAAGGGCTGGACCCCCGGCGTCACCGTGCCATCTGCCGCCTTCGTCACCCGCGCAGCCCGTTCTGCACGAAGACCCTGCAGCGACTCGGTGAACGACACTTGACCCTCGCGCGCCAGTTGCATCGATGCCACGTTCACGATGTTGGGCGTCTGGTACCCGATCCACGCAAAGGTGGCGACGGTCGGCAACTGGGATGCCGGCACGCCAGGGTTCAACCTCTTGATCCAAGCCTGCTGCTGGGTGGCAATATTGTCTGAGCTGTTCGCGAACGCCACAATCTGGGTATCGACGTCAGAGAACATTCCGGGGATGAGATAGTCGACATAGTCCGCGGTCGACGCGTCGCCGATGATGATGATCGCCCGCCCCTCACCGCCCGTACCGAGACTCACCAGCGACCTGGGGTTCTTCGAGTCGCCGACCGCGAGCGCGGCACGCACCTGGCCGAGCATGTGCAGTTGCTTGGTGAGTTCGTCACTGGCGGCGCGTCCGACTCCCGCGGCAAGCTGGCTCCGGATGCGGTTTTCAGCGGTGGTGAGGTAGCTGCGGTTGGCGACGTTCCGCACCGAATACGGGATGCCCTCGAGCGCGCCGACCACCTGTGGGGCAGCCGACACCATGTTGCGGTGCTGGGAGGTTGACGTCTGCGACCAGAATGTCGCCACCTCGCTGGCCGCGGGCGCCTTAGCAAGCAGGGCACTCACCGAATCGGGATATTTCGCGACGAAGCTGCCCAGCTCACTCCGGGTGAGCAAAGCCAGCTGATCGAGCAGCTGTACTCCCCGCAACGTCGGAAGCCGCGCTGCTGGCACCCGAGCTGCTGCGATGTTGACGGTGCCGGGCTGGGGGCCGACATTCGGTTCAGGGTTGCTCACGGGGATGCTGTCGAGTTGCCCGGTGGTCACTGGCGTGGAGAGGGGCAACGCACGAGCGGAGACCGACGTGTCGGAAAGCGCTCCCCTCTCCGCGTCAAGAGCATGCATCCAGCTGAGTTGCTCCGTCGACATTGACGAAGGCGCTGAGGCGGTGATCCGGAAGTTTTGTGGCACGCTGAACGCCTCATCGACGATTCCCAGTGTCGACGAGGTGGAGAGAATTGCTGTGACGTCCACCAGCAAGCGGGTTGTCTCCTG
>JBDUBG010000356.1:0-2349 GCA_040004215.1 Pseudolysinimonas sp.
CTGCATGCCATGCAGGTGCGCTACCAACTGCGCCACAGACCCGTGACCCCTCGCGAGGCAACTGGACTAGGTTACTACATCCCCCAGCAGCCCTCGTGCGACGGATTAGCCCTCAGCTTGCACCGGCGTCGGCAGATCGAGCGGAACGGTCGGGCAGTCTTTCCACAGGCGCTCGAGCGAGTAGTACATTCGGTCTTCCTCGTGGAAGACGTGCACCACCAGATCACCGAAATCGAGAAGCACCCAGCGACCCTCTGCGCGGCCTTCACGACGTAGCGTCTTCACACCAGCCTCGTTGAGTTTGTCTTCGACTTCAGCGGCAACGGCGAGCACGTTGCGCTCGTTGCGTCCGCTGGCGAGCAGGAAGATGTCGGTCAACGGCAGAGGTCCTGAGACGTCGAGCGCCACCAGATCTTCTGCCTGCTTGGAGTCAGCGGCAAGCGCCGCGATGCGCACAAGTTCGCGCGCGTGATCAGATGCCGTCACGGTGTCCTTCGAGGGTATTGGTCACGCGCTCAGAGCGTGCCGGAGGCAAAGCCTGCAACCAGCAGGCCGACGACCACGAGGGCCATGACCGATGCGGCAACGATGAGGATCGTGAACCCGCGGGTGCTGGCGGGCTTGCTTGGCACAATGATGGTGCCGCTCGCGGTGTGGGTACTGATTGCCCGGGATGCGCGCACCGGCAATGAATCGGTGTTCGCAACTTGGTGGTCGCCCGGATCGAGTTGGTTGTCCAAGTCAGACTCGTCGAGTTGAGATGGATGAGCGCCGGTCGCCGAGAAACTGTGCGGGAGCGAAATCGAGCCGGTGAGCAGGATCTCGCCATGGCCGCTCACGGGGCCGCCGATCGGGTGCTCAGGCACCGAGGGCAGCATCAGGGCGCTGGTCGCGATCCCGCCACTCCCTGCGCCAACGCTGCGCGAGATCGGCGTCTCGTTGAGCTGCTTGGCTTCGTCGATATCGGATTGAGTCGACCAGTGACCGACGGTCATCGGACCGGATGCCAGCTCGTTCGGTGCGGGAGGAGAACTGCTCGGCGGCGACACGAGCGCGGGTGCACCCTGCGGAGCTGGAGCCGAAAGCAGCGGGTCGACGGCGGGCGGCGCATCGATCACAGGAGCTGCCACCGGAACCTCCTGCGCGGCGAGCGCCGTCGGAGCCTGCACCTCGGGTGCCCACACCTCCGGGGTCTGCGCCTCAGGCACCCTTACTTCAGGAGCCTGCGCCTCGGGTGCCTGCACCTCGGGTGCCCTCACCTCAGGAGCTTGCGCCTCAGGTGCGTGCACCCCAGGAGACCACATCTCAGGAGCCTGCACCTCAGGTGCGTGCACCTCAGGTGCGTGCACCTCAGGTGCGTGCACCTCGGGTGCCCACACCTCGGCGGCACGGCGTCCGGGCGCCGGGGCAGAGCCGTCAAGCGCAGGAATGAGAGGCTCTCGCCCCGACGCCAAAGCGTCGAATTCGGCGAGCGCGGAGTCGAGCCGGGTGGACGCCAGCGCTACCGGCGCCACGAGTGGCGGCGGGGGCACAAGGTCGACGAGTTGGTGCGCCGGGGGTGCGAACAGTGGAGCGTCAGGAGCCCCCGCTGCTTCCGGAGCAGAAACCACGGAATCTGGAACCGGCGTCGCGGGGGAGGGCGCGACGTCGCGGAAGTCATGTTCGGGACGAGCGGTATTGCCCTCTGCCTCACGCAGAGCACGGAGCTGCCGGCGGGTCATGGTCTCACCCTCGGCAGCGTGCACCTCGGCCACGGCGGCAGGAGCGGAAGCGACGGTCATGACCTGATCCCGATTCTGCGTCTGGAAGTCGACCGTTCCGTCGTGCGACGGAGCCCACGTGGGAGCTGCCACGCGGCGCCCCTCAGGGCTGAAGTCGGTCGGACGGTAGCCCGGGGAGTCTTGGGACGGAAGCGCCTCGATGGGCGGGAGGTCTGAATACTCGGGAGTCTCGGCAGCGCGGCGTGGGCGAAGGTTCTGCCCGTCGTATTGCGGCAGTGGCGGACGACTGGTCGTCGCGTAGTTCAGCGGCTCAGCGCTCACCTGAGCAACCTGATCCGATGGCTCTGGCGACTGACTCACGGCGTTCG
Organism: Pseudolysinimonas sp.; assembly: GCA_040004215.1. Lineage (GTDB taxonomy): Bacteria > Actinomycetota > Actinomycetes > Actinomycetales > Microbacteriaceae > Lysinimonas. The sequence continues at coordinate 2,090 of JBDUBG010000356.1, forward strand.
GGCCGGTGAATTGGCCCAGGGGTGCGTCGGCGCGCTCGCTCTGTCGTGCAGCACGTCGCGACTGCAACGGCGGTTCGTGAAATGTCGTCATGTCCTACTCCGGTAGAGGTGATGCTTGGAGATGTACTGAACAACACCGTCGGGGACCAAGTACCACACCGGGAATCCCCGGTCGACTCGCCTCCTGCAATCTGTTGACGAGATAGCAAGGGCGGGCACCTCAAGAGAGCTTACGCCCTGCTCTGGCAATCCGCGAATGC
>JBDUBG010000019.1:0-7804 GCA_040004215.1 Pseudolysinimonas sp.
GAGGCGGTGCTGAGCAGATGAGACCCACGAGCGGCCTCACCTTCGGTGGTCGGTATCAACTGTCGTCGCGCATCGCCATCGGCGGCATGGGCGAAGTGTGGCAAGCCACCGACCTGGTCATCGGGCGCACCGTTGCGATCAAGATCCTCAAAGACGAGTACCTCGGCGATCCTGGCTTTCTCGAGCGCTTCCGTGCCGAGGCTCGCCACGCCGCTCTGGTCAACCACGAGGGAATCGCCAACGTCTTCGACTACGGCGAGGAAGACGGCAGCGCCTACCTGGTGATGGAGCTGGTGCCCGGCGAGGCGCTCTCAACGGTTCTCGAACGCGAGAGGGTGCTCCCCACCGACAAGGTGCTCGATATCGTCGCGCAGACGGCGTCGGCACTTCAGGCCGCGCACATGGCCGGTCTCGTTCATCGCGACATCAAACCGGGCAACTTGCTGATCACGCCCGAGGGTCGCGTCAAGATCACCGACTTCGGGATCGCGCGGATCGCCGACCAAGTCCCCTTGACGGCCACCGGTCAGGTGATGGGCACGGTGCAATATCTGTCGCCCGAGCAGGCCAGCGGGCATCCGGCTTCTCCGACCACCGATATCTACTCACTGGGGATCGTGGCGTACGAGGCCTTGGCCGGCCGTCGACCGTTCACTGGCGAGTCACAGGTCGCCATCGCGATGGCGCAAATCAACGAGGCGCCGCCGGAACTGCCGGTGACCATCGCCGAGCCGGTGCGCAACCTCGTCTATGCCTGTATTGCCAAGCGGCCAGAGGACAGGCCTGCCTCCACCGCGCATCTCGCGCGTGCGGCGCAGGCGCTCCGGCGTGGCGACGTGCAGGGTGCCGTCGCAGCCGTGCCGGGAATCGCCGGCGAAGACGCTTTCAGCGCGTACACGACGCCGATCGGGACAGCCGCCACTCGCTTGCTGCCGTCGAGCGGCGCCGCTGCCGCTGCCGGGCTGCCGCCGACTGTCGAAACTCCCGCTCCTCACCGTCGGAGTGCCTGGATGTGGCCCCTCATCGCGATCGTTTCACTGCTCGCGGTGGCGCTGATCGCGATTGTCATCGTTCTGGTGGTCCGCCCGACGAGCGGCGGTGGCGGCACAACGACGTCGAGTGGGCCGAGTTCGCCGGCCATCAAGACGCCGAGCATCACGCCGACACCCACGGCGACCTCGCACAATCTCAACCCGAACGACTACATCGGGAAGACCCTGAGCGAGGTGTCGGATGCCCTGACCGCGCTGGGCTACGGGATCGACCCCGAGACCGGCCCTGTCGCTGACAGTCCCAGCGAGAACGGCACTGTTTCGGGGATTACTCCCTATGGCAATCAGCCGATTGGGAAGCAGATCACCGTCAGGGTCTTTTCCGACTACCCCGGAGCGGCGGCGCCATCCACCCCCAACTGGGACAACAGCAGCCATGCCTCCGGCGACACCGTCTCGATCGTCTGGGCGACCCAGCCCTATAGCGGGTGCCCCACCGGGTACGGGTTGAGTGGTTGGAAGGTCAGCCTGAGCAACGCCACCTTCATCCCGGGCACCACCAGCCCCTTCCCGGTCGGCACCACCACCGCGATGATCAAGCTCGGGCCGGGGACGCCGGCAACCATTAGTTACACCGCGACCTGCGGAACTGGGTCCGGCGCGTTCGACTCGGCGTCGTCCAATCCCTTGACGATCGCCGTCACTCCCTGACGGTTACTGTCGTCTAACGATCCAGCGTTGTGGGGCGCTGCAGAGCGGGTCCCCAGATCTCTGCGGCTACACTGACAACGGATTTTCGACGACGAGCGGGACGAGATGACTGTGACGGACGGGGCGGCGCCTGGCGTACGTCTGCTCGCAGGCCGGTACCAGATTGGCGCCCTTCTCGGCCACGGCGGCATGGCAGATGTACATGTCGGACTGGATGCCCGACTCAACCGCAAGGTAGCGGTCAAGCTTCTCAAACCTGCCCTCGCAAACGATCCCGCTTTCCGAACCCGTTTCCGCCAGGAGGCACAGGCTGCCGCGCGGATGGCGCACCCCACGATCGTCCGCGTCTTCGACGCCGGCGAAGAAACCGTGCGTGAGCCGGGCGGCTCCGAGGTGCAGGTGCCGTTCATCGTCATGGAGCATGTCGATGGCAAGCTGCTCAAAGACATCATCAGCCACGGCCCCCTTGACCCCGCAGAAGCGGTGCGAATCACCGAAGGAATCCTGACGGCACTTGAGTACTCGCACCGCGCGGGTGTGGTGCACCGTGACATCAAGCCCGGCAACGTCATGGTCACGACGTCTGGCCAGGTGAAGGTCATGGATTTCGGCATCGCGCGCGCGATCTCTGACTCGTCAGCAACGATTGCTCAGACGAGTGCGATCTTGGGTACTGCGCAGTACTTCTCGCCAGAGCAGGCCAGGGGCGAAGGCATCGATGCCCGCACCGACCTCTACTCGACGGGGGTCGTGCTCTACGAGCTTCTTACCGGCAAGGCGCCGTTCCGCGGCGATACGGCGGTTGCCGTTGCATACCAGCACATCAGCGAGGCTCCTGTGCCTCCGAGCGCGCTCAATCCCGCCATCTCTCCCGCACTCAACGCGGTTGTGATGCACGCCCTGGCGAAAGACCGCGGTGAGCGCTTCCAGACCGCCGCCGAGTTCCGGGCCGACCTGGATGTTGCGGAAACCGGCCAAGTGCCAGACCGGGCTCCAGCTGGCGACGATTTCAATGCCGCGTTATTCGGAGTGAATCCGGGCTCCACCGCGGCATCCCAGGCAACTCTCCGGCGTCTCGCCGATGACACCGACCGTGCCCCCCGCACCCAGAACCGACCTCCTGTCGCCTGGATCTGGGGCGGCATCTCGGTCATGGCCGTCATCATCGTCGCCACGTTGGTGTGGGTGTTCACCCTCGCGCCACAGCAGCTTGTGGGAGCGAACGCCGCCGTCACCATCCCCAATGTCACGGGCCAGGTGTTCAAGGTCGGCGGCCAGAAGTTGCTTGACGCGCACCTCAAAGTCAGCCGCGTTGATCAGCCCAGCGACACGGTGCCAGCCGATCGGATCATCGCAACCGACCCGGTGGCCGGCACCCGCGTCGCGCCGGGGAACAGCGTGCAGGTCACGGTCTCGTCTGGCCCACCGCAGATGACGTTGCCCGGCCAGATCTACAAGCCGGAGGCAGACGCGCAGGCCGCGATCAAGGCGGCGGGTCTGGTCTATGGCTCCACCGCTACCGCCTACTCCCCCAGCGTGCCGGCCGGTCAGGTCATTGGCGTGCTGGTGCCCGGCTCGACCACCCCGAACGGCGGCAGCGTTCAGGTCACCAAGGGCGCTACCGTCGACTTGGTGGTGTCAAACGGCTTGGTTCAGATGCCGGACGTGCGCGGCCAGGCCGCCGCCGCCGCCCGCGACCTGCTCTCTGGGTCGACTTATTCGCTCTCCGTGACCCTGCTTCCCAGCACAGCGTGCAGCGGCGGAAAAGTAACCGGGCAGTCACCCGGGGCCGGCGATGTGGCGCAGAAGTCGTCGGTGACTCTCACGTACTGCAACGGCTAGAGCCTGCCACCGATCGGAAACTCACGCACCGCGTCTGCGCTCAGCCCAGCTTCACCAGAGGGCTCAGGTCTTTCGCGCGCTCGACAGCCTCCGGCAACCCGGTGGTCGCGAGCCAGTTGCCCAGCATCCGGTAGCCCCCTTCTGTGAGCACAGACTCGGGGTGGAACTGCACGCCGAAGAGCGGGGCGTCGCGATGACGCAGGCCCATGATGACGCCGCCCTGCGTCCGCGACGTCACCTCAAGTTGCGAGGGAACCGTGCCGTCGACGACAGCGAGCGAGTGGTAGCGGGTGGCACGAAACGGCTGGGGAACTCCCGCGTAGAACCCGCTCGCGTCGTGTTCGATGAGCGACGTTTTGCCGTGCATGAGTTCGTCAGCATGCGTGACGGTCGCACCGAGCGCCTCGGCGATTGCCTGGTGGCCGAGGCAGACTCCGAGAAGCGGCGACCCCGCGGCGAGAGCGGCTCTGACCACTGCAATCGAGATCCCTGCCGCTGCAGGCGTGCCCGGTCCCGGCGAGAGAAGCACCGCGTCGTATTCGGCGATCCGTGCCGGTACGTCGGCTTCGGCGATTGCATCGTTGCGCACCACCTCGGTCTCGGCTCCGAGTTGCTGCAAGTAGCCGTTGAGTGTGTAGACAAAGCTGTCGTAGTTATCGACGACGAGGACGCGGGTCATGACGGATTCACGCTCCCGGGGTGAGGGTGACATCCTGCGGCGCCGTGAGCTGGCCGATCCACGGGAAGACCCAGGTGATCAAGACGGCGAGGATCGCAGCGACCAGCACCAACACGATCAGCAACCGCGTCCACCAGGGGCCGGGAAGCACCCGCCACAGCGCCACGTACATCAGGACGTCCCGTTCACAGTCGCGGCGATCTCGGCCGGCGGTGGGCCCGAAACCGGGTAGAACGTGTCGAACGTCCCGTACGCCATCACGCGCTCAGCTGTCGAAAAGAACGGGTTGCAACTCTGCAGGGTGATGATCCGGTCGCCTGGCTGAAGGCCCGGCTGATCCGGCACGGGATCGAGTATCGCAACATTCGTCGGCACGACGAACTGCAGGTTGCGGAAGGTGTACTGGTACCACCCATCGGCGGTGCTCACGAAAATGTGGTCACCCACGCGCAGGTCGTTGATGTGCTCGAGGTCGCCCCCATATGCCTTGCGGTGCGAGGCAATCATGAAGTTGCCGATGGCACCGGGCATCTGCGTGGTGGAGTAGTGCCCAAGGTTGCCCTTGTTAAGCACGCTCAGGCTCGTGCCCTGGGCGATGGGGCGGGCATAGTCCGCGCCGAAGCGTGGCACGTACAGAATCCCGAAGTTCTTTCCGTTCGCCAACGACGCCGACATCACCGGCGGCGCGGCCGGATCCGCTGGCACCTTTGTCGGTCCGGCGGCCTTGATCCATTCCTGCGACTGGTGCACAGACTGCCCGTACAGCTGGTTGCCGACGATGATGTCGCCCAACCACTGCTGCCAGCCGAGGAAGAGCAGCACCAGAACGCCAGCGGTGATCAGAAGCTCTCCGAGCACGCCCACTACTGAGAGCCTCCGGCGTGGCCGTGGCGCCTTCCCGGCTCGCCTCCCGGCGTGCTTTCCGGCTCGCGGTGACCGCGCCCGCAGCGACGCCGACTCCCGCGACGGCTCGCTGCTCACCGGCTCGTCCATGTGCTCGATTCTAGGACGTGTGCCGCCGCACCGTCCCTGTGAGCATGCTCGACCGGGCCGCCAGAGGTTCCGTCGGTTAGTATTCCTGCATGGCCAGTCCGAACGCACGCCCCAAGCCGGTTGCCGGCGAAGCCCGCACCAGCGAGCGAGCGCCGAACCCGGTGTGGTTCAAGCCGGTCATGTTCGGCTTCATGCTCATTGGCTTGATCTGGATCATCGTGTTCTACCTGAGCCAAACGGCGTGGCCGATCCCCTCTCTGGGAAGCTGGAACATCCTGATCGGCTTCGGGATCATGTTCGTCGGCTTCCTCATGACGACGCGCTGGCGCTGAGCGACCACCCCCCGGGTCGAGCGAACTACACCGGTGTGATTCATCCACACTGTGGATGAGCCTGTGCAATTCGCCTGGCGGCCTTACGCGTAATACCCCGGCGAGCTGACAACGCACAGCAGCAGGATCACCGCGAGCCCGGCGACGATGCCGACCACCGACATGATCTGACGGGTTTTCTGCTCGGGCCGACGGGTCACCAGGTAGACGGCCGCGACCGCCGCGCCCACACCGAGTCCCGCGAGATGTGCCTGCCAGGCGATGCCCGGCGCGATAAAGCCGAAAGCCACGTTGACGACCACCACGATGAGGATCTGCGTGAGCCGCAGCCCCATCGCCTTGCGCAGAACAAGCAAGGCCCCCATCAGGGCAAAGATCGCGCCCGATGCTCCGAGCGCTGCGCTCGGGGCAAGAAATCCGTCAAGCCACTTCGCCGACGCACCGTTGGTCGCGACCGCCAGTTGATACAGCAGCACCACCCCGAGGCTCCCACCCAACGCTCCGACCAGGTAGAGCGCGAGATAGCGCGCCCGCCCGAGAAACCGTTCGAGAGCAGGACCGAAAATGAACAGCGCATACATGTTGAAGAGCAGATGCGGAATGAAGCTCGGCGAGTGCAGGAAGGCCGAGGTGATCAACCGCCAAGGCTGACTCGCAATCATGCTCGGATTCAGCACCCACGCGTTGGTCACCGCACCGGCGCTCAGCCACTGGATCAGGTAGATCAGCACACAGAGCCCGATCAGCAGGTAGGTGACCAGAGGGGTGCTCCCCGTGCCGCTCAGGCGCGACAGCAGGCCCGGCCGCGATGCGGCGACCTGCTGACGACCCTCGCGCACGCACTCCGGGCATTGCACGCCGACCGCTGCCTGTGTTTGGCACTGCGGGCAGATCGTGCGACCGCAACGCTGGCAGTGAATGAAACTCTGGCGATCCGGATGCCGGTAGCACGACTCGGAGTCGATCTCGGCCTGGGGGGCAGGCGTGCTCACGCGAGCGCCAAGCTGCTGCGGACGACGGCGATGGCAACAAGTACCACCAGGCTCCCCACGATGATTAGGTAAGAGCGCTGGGTCAGGCGGGGCGTGTCCTCGTAGCGATGCAGCAGGTAGGCGGAGCCCGCCCCGCCGACAATGCCGCCGATGACTTCGAACAGCAGCGAGGGACTGAGCACGATCGTGATCAGCACATAGACACCCAGCAATATGAGGAACTGGGTGCGGGCGGCCGGCGAACCCCAGATGCCGATCAGCGTCGATGCGATCAGGCCGTATAGGGCTCCATAGAGACCAAATCCGACAAGGCCAGCGATGACCGCCAGCGCGTTGCCCGCAATCGTTGCCGCGAAAAACACCAGCAAGAACTTGCGGCGGCCGAGTGAGCGCTCCGCGGTCGGAGCGATCAGAAGGAAGAAGACCATGCTCAGGATGAAGCTCAGGATGCTGCTGGGCCCGACGAAAGCACCCGTCGCGAATCCCCACACCTGCCAGGGCGCTTGCGGCGTCGCGACGAGCAACTGCGCCGGAAGCGAGGTGAAGAACCCGACGATCCAGATCACGACCGAGGCCGTCACGATGACCCAGGTGGCGACCGGAGTAGCGTCGCCCGGGCGCAGGATGCTCGACACCATCTGCTGCCAGCGGGGGCGATCCTCCGCGGAGCGAGTCACAACGCGCGCGCGTCGCTGCGTGGCCTTCGCGGCACTGGCGCGCGATCCACCTGCCGGCTTCCACTGAACAGAGCCGCCGAGTTCGCGCACGCAGTCCGGGCAGCGCACGCCCGACGGCGTGAGGATCTGACACTCAGGGCAGATGGTGCGCCCGCAGCGTTCGCACAGTGTCCAACTGGAGCGATCCGGATGCCGGTAGCAAACCGAGGGGTCGCCCTCGGTTCCTGCGGCCTGGTTCACCTAGACCTCGGTGACGTCGATGCTCGAGATCACGACGGGCTCGAGCGGCACGTCGCCGCGACCGGTCGGCACAGCCTCGATCTGGTCGACGACCTTCTTCGAGTCGTCATCGGCAACCTCGCCAAAGATGGTGTGCTTGGCCTGCAGCCACGGGGTCGGCACGGTCGTGATGAAGAACTGCGAGCCGTTGGTGCCGGGACCGGCATTGGCCATCGCGAGCACGTACGGCTCGGCAAAGGTCAGCTCGGGGTGGATCTCGTCGTTGAAGGTGTACCCGGGGCCGCCGGTTCCCTGGCCGAGCGGGTCGCCGGCTTGCAGCATGAAGTCTTTGATGATGCGGTGGAAG
>JBDUBG010000342.1:0-2339 GCA_040004215.1 Pseudolysinimonas sp.
CGTTGTCATCCCGCTCCATCCGGTCGGGTCCGGCGCACCGCTGCCCTGGCAGGACGAATCGTGAGTTCGGGTGGCACGCTTGTTCTGATCCGCCATGGCCAGAGCGCGGGCAATGCCGACGGCGTTTTCACGGGGCTCCTCGATGTTCCGTTGACTCGCCGGGGGCGAGACGAAGCGATTGCGGCGGCCGCTCAACTGAATGACGCTGCCATCACGCTGGGCACACTGATCTGCTCGCCATTGTTGCGAGCCCAGCAGACGGCAGAACTTCTCGAAGGTCAACTCGACCCGCATCCAGGGAACAGGATCACCGACTGGCAACTCGCTGAGCGCAATTACGGCAGGCTGACCGGCCATCGTAAAGACGAGATCGCGCAGCGCTACGGCCAGGCGCAGTTCCAGTCGTGGCGTCGCTCGATGGATGACGCACCACCCCCGATGAGTCGCGCCACGGCATCCCGCCTGTTCCGGGGTCGTGGTGACGGGATCACCGAGGCGCATCTGGGTCGTACCGAGGCGCTGCGCGACGCCGTCGCCCGCGTGAGCGAGTGCCTGCGCGAACTGATCACACCGAGACTCGAACTGGGGCAGGTGGTCGCCGTGGTCGCACACGGCAACTCACTTCGCGCGCTGTGCGCCATCCTCGATCACCTCAGCGACGACGAGGTGATGGCGTTGAACCTGCCAACCGGGCAACCGTTGATCTATCAACTCGATTCTGAGGGCCACCCGCTCCAACGCGGCGGCGAGTACCTCGACCCGGCTGTCGCCACCGCGGCGGCAGCCTTGATTGCCTCTGAAGGGGGTACCTGACACCATGCTGGCCATTGATTCCATCCGTGGGCGCACCATTCTCGATTCGCGAGGGTGGCCGACAGTCGAAGTGACGCTGCGGCTCGCCGACGGAAGCGCCTTCACCGGATCTGCGCCGGCCGGCGCGTCAACCGGACAGCACGAAGCCGTCGAGTTGCGCGACGGGGGGCGAGCGTTCTCCGGACGCGGGGTTCGTAAGGCCATCGCGCTCATCGACAGTGAGATCGATGAGCTTCTGCGCAGTCGGCCATGGCAGAACCTGCGCGGGGTGGACGCGGCACTCGGAGTTCTCGATGGCGGCTCCGACTATCGGCGGCTGGGTGCCAACGCCGTCGTCGCGACTTCGATCGTCGTGGCGCGCGCGTTCGCGGCGCAGGAAGGAACGCCCCTCCACGCCTGGATTGCGGCAGAGACCTCCAGCACAGAACTGCTGCCGGTGCCGCATTTCAACGTGCTCAATGGTGGTGCGCATGCCAGCAACGGTCTGGACTTTCAGGAGTTCATGATCGCCCCGGTCGGTGCGGCGAACGAGGAGCATGCCGTCGAGACCGGCGCCGAGATCTATCATGCTCTCGCCGGGTTGGTACACGAACGGTATGGCTCATCCGGGCTCGGAGACGAGGGCGGCTTCGCACCGGCCGTTGGGGATCCGCGGATGGTGCTCGATTTGATCGTCGAGGCGATCAGTGCCGCCGGCTACACGCCGGGGGTCGACCAGGTCGCGATCGCGCTCGACCCTGCAGCGAACGGCTTCTTCATCGGCGACGGGCGCTACCACGTGAACGGCCGCGAACTCGGACGCGACGAACTGGTCGACTACTACGTCGACCTGGTGGCGAGCTACCCGATTCGCAGCATCGAAGACGGCTTCGCCGAAGACGACCTGCCGGGATGGGTCGAGATGTTCGAGGCCACCGGCGAGCGCATCCAGCTCGTCGGCGACGACCTCTATGTCACCGACCCGGCGCGTATCCGCGACGGGGCAGAACACCGCTACTCCAACGCAGCTCTCATCAAGCCCAACCAAATCGGCACCGTCACCGAAACCTTCGACGCGATCGCCGCGGCCCGCGAGAACGGGATGGAGTGCATGATCTCGCATCGTTCAGGCGAGACCGCGGACACCTTCATCGCAGATCTCGCGGTCGGCACCGGGGTGGGGCAGATCAAGTCGGGGGCACCGGCTCGCGGCGAACGGGTGGCGAAGTACAACCGGCTCGCCGAGATCGAACTCGACAACCCGACCCTGCCGTTTGGTCTCGTGGTGCCGTGATGGGCGGGGAACAGCGTGAGGCGGACGATGACGAGGTGCGGGAGCTTGCGGTGGAGGCCTCCGTGCGCTGGCGCGAGGTGCTCGACCTGCTGGCCGCGCGATGACCAGCTACCTCACCACGGCTCAAGTCGTTGCCATCCACGATCTCGAATCCGGAATGCCGATGCGCGACGCAACCCTGCTCGATACCGCAGTCCACGCGCCGCGCGCCACGTGGGGAGGGCAGCCGCTGCGGGTCGGGCTGCTCGAGCAG
>JBDUBG010000190.1:0-2335 GCA_040004215.1 Pseudolysinimonas sp.
CTCGACACCCAGGTTGCCGTCGAACGCGCGCGTGGCTGCGAGACCGTCCCGCAGCAGACGCACGGCGGCGTCGAGCTCGCCCTCTTTCACCGGGAAGTCCAGGATCGCCACCATCATGGTCACCAACTTACGGGCAGGGCCTTGCCTTCTTCGTATCCCGCGGCACTCTGGAACCCCACGACCGCGCGCTCCTGGAACGCGGCAAGATCGCCCGCGCCGGCGTACGTGAACGAGCTCCGCACCCCCGAGGTGATCATGTCGAGCAGATCTTCGAGAGACGGGCGGAGCGGATCGAGGTAAATCTTCGAACTGGAGATGCCCTCTGCAAACAGCTCCTTGCGGGCCAAGGCGTAGGCATCCAGGCGGCCAAAGCGCTCATGCACCGCCTTCGTTGAGGCCATCCCCCAGCTCTGCTTGTAGAGGCGGCCGGCGTCATCCGTCTCCAAAACCCCCGGAGCCTCGATCGTGCCAGCAAACCAGGAGCCGATCATCACGGATGCGGCCCCCGCCGCCAAAGCGAGCGCCACATCGCGCGGGTAGCGAACGCCGCCGTCTGCCCAGACGTGCGCGCCGAGTTCCCGCGCCGCGGCGGCGGTCTCGAGCACGGCACCGAACTGCGGGCGGCCGACCGCCGTCATCATGCGAGTGGTACACATTGCTCCCGGACCGACACCCACCTTGAGGATGTCTGCACCTGCGTCGACCAGGTCGCGCACGCCCTCGGCTGTCACGATGTTGCCCGCAACGATCGGGATTCCGAGGCCCAGTTTCTTCACGGTGGCGAGTGCACGCAGCATCCCTTCCTGGTGGCCGTGTGCCGTGTCGAGCACGAGCACGTCGACGCCCTCAGCCGCGAGTGCCGCCGCCTTCGCCGCGACGTCGCCGTTGATCCCCACCGCCGCGGCGACGCGCAGCCGCCCGCCGCCGTCGAGCGCCGGGCGGTACAGCGTGCCGCGGAGCGCGCTGCGGCGACTGACCGTGCCGATCACGTGACCGTGCCGATGGACGAGCGCAAAGTCAAGGTCGGCCGCAACCAGAAGATTGAAGGCCGCTCGTGGCCCGTCAAGATCGTCGGCGTCGAGGGCGGTGATCGAACCGTGCACGAGGTCGCCCAGCTGGGCGTCTGGCAGCGCCGAGCCGAGCCGGGCCGCGGGAACTGCCCCCATCTCGTCACCCGCTGCGCTGCGCAGCAAGATGCCGTGCCCCTCGGCAGGCGGCAGTTGCCGCAGCGCCTCGGCGACGGTCTGCTCCGGCGCCAGCACCACCGGCGTGTCCCACGCCACCGGCTGCTGCTTCACCCAGCGGATCGCAGCCCCCAGCTCTTGCAGCGGCAGGTCTTGCGGCAGCACCCCCAGCCCGCCGCGGCGAGCAAGGGTGGCGGCCAGCCGCGGTCCGGTGACCGAGTTCATGTTGGCCGAGACGATCGGGATGGTGGCTCCGCTGCCGTCGCCAGGAGCCAGATCCACATCGAGTCGGCTCGTCACCGATGAGCGGTTGGGCACCAAGAAGACGTCAGAGTAGGTCAGATCGTGGGCGGGGAGCGGGCCAAGAAAGCGCATGAGTCAACGGTACGACCAAGAACGTCTGTTTTTGCGGCGCGTACCTCGCTCCGGAGACGGCACGTTAGCCGGGGAGTGATTAAGCTTGAGTTGGCTGTGACCATCGACATGTCGCATCCATACACCTGATATCAGACCCGATATCAAGAACTGAAAGTGGGCGGTCAAGCCGTGTCGAGCCCCATCACCGGAACCGCACCCGACGACCCGAACTCGGGCGAATTCGGAGCAAACGAATGGCTCGTCGACGAGCTCTACGAGCGCTATCTGGTTGACAAGAACTCGGTCGACAAGAGTTGGTGGCCCGTACTTGAGAGCTACCACCCGGTGACAGACCCGACGCCGACCACCTCGATTCCCGTGGTGACCAGCCCGGTGGTTGAGCCCGTCGAAACCACCACCACCGAGCCCCCCGAGCCGTCACAGCCCACAACGGGCGCGACACCCATCGCCCGCACCACATCGGCCCCGGCCAAGCCGCAGCCGATCCCTGCCGAGGCGCCGCAGACGTCGAGCATTCCCGTCGTCGACGAGAATGATGCCCCGGCCCCTGCAGAAGACGTCGTCACGCCGTTGCGCGGCATGAGCAAGACCCTCGCCGCCAACATGGATGCCAGCCTCACGGTGCCCACGGCGACCAGCGTGCGCACCGTGCCGGCCAAGCTGATGATCGACAACCGCATCGTCATCAACAACCACCTGCGTCGCGCGCGCGGCGGCAAGGTCTCGTTCACCCACCTCATCGGCTGGGCGATCGTGCAGACGCTCAAGGTGTT
>JBDUBG010000067.1:0-2331 GCA_040004215.1 Pseudolysinimonas sp.
GTGCGGTCGCAGGCCTCGCAGAACGAGCGCGTGACCGAGGCGATGATGCCGACCGTGCCCGAACGACCGCCGGGGCCGCCATCCACCGACCACTCCTCGGCAGGGGCGGCAGGGTCTTCGCGCTCGGCCGGCGTCAGCACGAAGCGCGACGACAGCACGTCGAGCAGCTCGGCAGCGGGCACCATGTTGTCGCGCTGCCAGGCCTCGTCGGCATCCAGCGGCATCTGCTCGATGAACCTCAGGCGCGCATCGTGTGCCAGTGCCCAGGCGAGCAGCTCCGGTGCATCGGCCAGTGTCTCGCGCATCAGCACCGCGTTGATCTTCAGTGGGGTGAAACCGGCCTCGTGCGCCGCCGAGATGCCGCGCAGCACTGCTGGCAGCCGGTCGCGGCGGGTCAGGCGACTGAAGTGCTCGCGATTCACCGTGTCGAGCGACACGTTCACCCGTGTCAGGCCGGCATCGCGCAGGGCTTCGGCTCGCTTGTCGAGCCCGATCCCGTTCGTCGTCATCGCCAACGGGATGCCGGGCGCAGCCTGAGCGCTCAAGCGCACGATCTCGACCATGTCGCCTCGGGTGAGCGGCTCACCCCCGGTGAAGCGAACCTCTTTCACGCCCAATGAACGCCATCCGATGCCGACCAGCCGCGCGATCTCGGCCGCGCTGAGCAGTTCGTTCGTCGGGATAACGGGCAGCCCTTCGGCCGGCATGCAATAGGTGCAGCGCAGCGAGCACGCCGAGGTAACCGACACGCGCAGATCGCGGGCGACCCGACCGAAACGATCGACGAGACCCGCGACATCAGGGCGCCCGGCGGTGGACGGCGCCTCGCTCGGATCGCGGCGGATCGCCGGCATCCCGAGAGCAAGGGTCATTGCGCCAGCCTAAGCGGCTTAGGCCTGCCGCGCCGCGCCCGCCGTCGCTACGCTGGGGCAATGTCGTTCATCACACGAGGATTCTCTGGACGAAGCCGTGAACGCGACCCGCGCCTCCCCCCTGGGCAGACCAAAGTCGAAGACTGGCCGGTGCTCTCGGCCGGCCCCACTCCGAAGGTCTCGACCGAGGATTGGCAGTTCACGGTCACCACCGAGACCGGCGCCCAGACCCACTGGAGCTGGGATGAGCTGCGGGCGCTCGGAATCGAAGACATCACCACAGACATCCACTGCGTCACCCATTGGTCGAAGCTCGAGATGCCCTGGCGAGGGGTGCCGGTCGACAAGATCTTGGCGGGCATCCCGACGCACGCCAAGTTCGTGATGGCGCACAGTTACGGCGGCTACACCACCAACGTGCCGCTCGACGAGCTCCTGAACGGCCAGGCCTGGGTGGCATTCGAGGCGGATGGTGCGCCTCTCGATCCCGAGCACGGCGGCCCCGCCCGGCTGCTGGTGCCGCACCTCTACTTCTGGAAAAGCGCGAAGTGGGTCAACGGCCTGACGCTCATGGATACGAATGACCCTGGCTTCTGGGAGCAGTCGGGCTACAACCTGCACGGTGACCCGTGGAAAGAAGAACGCTACTGGTGAGTGAGCCAGCTGCTGCAGCACGCACGGCGTGGCGCGTCGGCACCGTTGTCGAGGCGCGGCCCGAGACCAGCAGCGCGCGCCGACTCGTGATCGACGTGCCCGACTGGCCGGGAAACGACGCCGGCCAGCACCTGGATGTGCGACTCACCGCCCCCGACGGCTACCAGGCCCAGCGCTCGTACTCGATCGCGTCATCAGGAACCAACACTCACATCGAGCTAGCGGTCGACGAATTGCCGACGGGCGAAGTGTCGCCGTTCCTCGTCGAAGACGTGATGGTCGGCGACAAGCTCGAGCTACACGGTCCGCTGGGCGGCTACTTCATCTGGATGCCGCAATCCGACACCCACGACCCGCGACCGGTGCAACTCATCGCGGGCGGTTCTGGCGTTGTGCCGTTTCTCGCAATGGTGCGCGCTCACGCTGCCACGAACGACCCGACGCCGTTCCGCCTGCTTTACGCGGTGCGTGAGCCGAACGATGTGTTCTACCGGCGAGAGCTGATCGAGCTCGCGGCGGGTGGTCTGCAGCTCGATTACGTGTACTCACGCACCACCCCGCGTGACTGGCCGGTGCCGGCCGGGCGCATCACGAAAGACGCGCTGGCAGGCTTCACGATCCCGGCATCCGACACGCCACGCATCTACATCTGCGGCTCAACCGGTTTCGTCGAACTCGTCGCAGGCTGGCTCATCGAGCTCGGTCACGCGGCGGGCGACATCCGCACCGAACGTTTCGGAGGCAAATGAGATGACTCACGTCGACGGCAACGCCCTGGCCGGGCAGCTCTCGGATCTTTTCGCGT